>CAZPOG010000001.1:0-72144 GCA_964588105.1 uncultured Ruminococcus sp.
GCAAGCCCAATATTGCAAAAACACGTTTTTTACAATAATAAATAGTTATTGTAAGTTTTTATACTTTCACCTCAAAATCTGTTAAAATAAAAATGATTATCTTTTTTGAGGTGTAATATGCTATATTATTTTGATTCATCAAATGTGTTTCTCTCAACAATGAGATCCACCAAGAACCTATCAGATAAAACAATCATAGCTTATCATTCAGATTTAATGGATTTTTGCCGGTTTATCGGTGACAGTGATATTGCAGAAGATACCATTCTTGACTATGTGGAGCATCTATGTAACAAGAAGCTAAAGGACAGTACGATTAACCGCAAGCTCATTGTGCTGAAAATGTTCTTTGAATATCTATTTCAAAACCGCTATATCAATCAAAACTATTACTTATCTCATAAGTTCAAGTTCAAGAAAGAACGGAAGCTGCCGAAAACATTGACAGTAAAAGAAGTGACCAAACTCATTGATTATCTAACAAATCAAAAGGAGAATGCATCCACAGTATTCTCTAAGTGGAAAAGCGCTCGCAACTTAGCCTTAATAGACGTTCTGATTAGCACCGGAATTAGGGTAGCCGAGGCATCCGCAATATCTATTAATGATATTGCCATGACCGAACGAGTGATTCTGATCCATGGTAAGGGGCGCAAGCAAAGACTGATATACATCTCCTGTCAGGAAACATGGGATAATCTGAAAAATTGGATAAAACTCAGAAAGTCAATGAACCTCCCTACCGATAAGCTGTTTCTCAATCGATCCGGAAAACAACTCAGTATCCACGGAATAGAGTATATATTTTACTCTGCAAGAGATTTGTGCGGAATCAATTCAAACGCCACCCCACATTATTTGCGGCATACATTTGCAACTAATTTATTAGCGAATGGAGCAGATCTCCGTTCAGTACAAGAAATCCTCGGACACAGCAGCATATCCACGACAGAAATCTACACAGAGGTTACAGTTGAAAGAAAAAAGCAAGTTCTGAAAAAGTATAATTATCGAAACAAAATCTAGCCAACTGATTATATCAATACAATTTATATTATATCACATTAGTTCCCTTTTCGCCATATTATTTTATATACAATTTCAGGATTGCTTTTTGTACATTAAGCACCAAATACTATAAACAAAAAAGTGAATATGATACCTACGCCTTGAACAAGCCACATCAAACAAGTATCAGTGAATCAAATGTAAATACTCCCAATACATTTGTATAGATTCCTGATTAAATATATGGTTGCATTGATTCATATTTTATGTTAATATTTAATAAGCGATATAAATTCCATATAAAACTACTCAGAGCAAGTGTTGATTTCCACTAAAAACACATGCTCATATTTCATATGCTCTGAAATCCTTGGAATTTGTATCGCTACAAACGAGCAGTGTGTTTTTTAGCACGCAGCTTTTTGTTGCGTGCTTTTTTTATTGGGAGAAGCATATGAAAAAAGAGAATACTGCATTGTTTATTGGAAACAGAGCTTGTTATGGTGTTAATCTTGAAAGCATAAAAGAAGCAATCCTATATGCTATCGACTCCGGAATTACTACATTTTTAAGTGGTGGCCAAGGGTATTTTGATGAGGTCTGTGCAAAAACAGTGTACCAGCTAAAAGAATCCTATCCTCATATCAAAAACATCCTAATGATCCCATATAAAAACTTTCATATTTTTGATAAAACCATCTTTGATGAAATAGTATATCCTTTTGATGCATATGAATCATCCTCTTTAACATATAGAAATGCGATTCCGGAGCGCAACAGAGTAATGGTGATGCGATCTACAATGGCAATCAGTTATGTTTATCGAAATGGTGGAGCATCAAAAACATTTGATTTAGCACAAGCGAATGGATTAGAAATCATTGATCTCTTTTCATATACTATTAAGGAAAATATTCATATTTTTAACGAGAATACTAATTGCAAATTCCTCAAATAATTGTGCTATTCACGGTTTTTTGTGGGGTAAAATTAGAAGACAAAACGTACTCATTTAGCAGCAACTGTCAGAACTTCTTGTTAACCCACGTAATGCCCGCGCTTGCGGACGACAAGGGAATATAAAACTAGAATTTTTTCTCATCCCACATTTTTCTATATAGAACCAATAATTGACGGCTGCTTCCTATTGGAAACAGCCGCACCTGTTGTACGCAAAAAAGTTGAATATCGATAATCAGTCAAGTGACCCGATTCTCCATTAGAACGAAATAAGTAAAGTTGCTTCATCTAACTAAATGATTACGGTGGTTTTGTGTGTCTTTTTTTTTGCCTTTTCTTTTAGGTTTCCTACTTCTTTTTTTCGAAGTAAGAATGTGTAATCTTGGTTCTTAGGCTCAGGATTCATTTTATAAAAAGCAATTAGTTCATTACTGAGGATTTCAAAATAAAGAACTGTAACTCCACTATAAAATGATAGTATTTCTCCTGTTACTCCTAGACAGTAAAGAACAAATGGAATTGTAATGCGTGTAAAACTAATTGTATATCCAAGTGATCTTTTTCGGTTACAGAAATAACGGCCAAGATAATACTTGATTTGATATATCAAATCATCCACAAAGTCGAATATTTCATAAACATAAAAGAAGATTTTACATGTAATCAGATTAACTCTATAATTTGCTTGATGTAAAACCTCTGAGCATCGTTTGAGGCCAATAATCTCTCCTTCTTTTCGCGCTAATCTTTAATAGCTAAGATTATGCTACGTTATTTGGTTGCAACTACCGACTAAAAGAGAAAAGAGCGCACAACTAAAAAACATCCTTAAGATGTACGATATAATACCATCTTTTTCATTAATTCGCAATACGCTAACATCTATTTCTATTTTTTGACAGTATTAGGGATATAAGCACTAATAATTTTTGTAAATATTTTTGTTTTTTTGTTCTTGACTATTTACAGTTTATAGACTAAAACGGGCAGAGTTGTTAACTCCGCCCGCTCAGAATTTGATCCTTTTTTTGAGTTCTGTTGACAGTCCAGAAAGGAAATGCCAGATTGCAGTTGTACCGTAACAGAAAAAACTAGTTTTACTGATACTTGAGTTATCACAAAAGTGTTCTATTCCCACTCGCGTTGCATAATTTCGTCGCGTAAGAACAGTTTATTCTTTCCATAAATTTTTATTGGATGGAGCTTATCTCTTTTAATCAGATCGTCAATGTTTTGTCGCGAACAATTCAATATATCTGCAGCCTCGGTAGAACTAACAACAGCTTGCTGAACAAAACTCGTAAAGTCATCAATACCTAAAGGTATCGTTTTTCCGGATTCATATATCTGTTCGTCGGTTATATTGATTACACTTCCCCAAGTCAGCCCATATCCTCCTGGCATAATCTTGACTTGATTAAATAGAGCTTTATCCGCATATCTGCGATTATGTTTAATAATACTTTCGAATTGCCTCTCAGCGTTATAAACTTTTGTTTTACCATCTCTGAAAAACACAATTATCTTATACGTCTCCAGCGGAACAACATATTCTATCTTTTTTTTATAACGTTTCTTAAAATCCTTCGGTAACTCAGTTTGTTTTAGCGGAACAAGATAGCAATCATCTTGTTCGCATCTTCCTTGTGATAACATCAGGAGTTCATATTCATCATAGGTTTTCAGTCCGTTATCCCTTAAGATCTGACCGATATTCTGTCTGTCTGATGGGACAATCCTTTGTTGTACCCAAATTTTACTCCAATATGAATTTACGGTGTATTGTCCTTCTTTTACAAATGAAGAAAGAATAATCGGAACATCCCAAGGATCGCTGTCTTCCGGCAGCTCAATATAAAACTTTTTTGCCTTTTCATAATAGATAAGATAGGCTAAGTTTTTGTTTGTTTGATCATATTCGTCTCGAATTGCAAAAATCTTCGTAATAACACCACCTTTTCCAAATCATATTCCAAATCTTGTTCTGATAGTTCGCGGGAAGTACATCGTCTAAACCATCAAGAATAATTTGCCGGGCAGATTCCTTTAATTGGTTGATCTTTGGAAGCTTTTCTACAGGGATCAGTTTAAGATTCTCGTAAGCTGACCTGGATCCGACATAACATTGAACCGGTTTATCTCCCATTACATCAAACTTTTCGAGCAGATCATCCGTCTTAGCAGAGCACACCAAAGAAAGTCCGTTATCGAATATCGGCGCCAGACGAATGGCTTTTGCTTTTGAATCCTGTAAGACTTCAATATTTGCTCCGTGCCGGTCCCTGTTCAGTATAAGAAAATCAACAATCAACATTTGATAAATATAGTCTTCCCAACCGTATCTGATACAGAACTCCAGTTTCGTTTCACCATCCACTTTATTTTTTTCGTAAAAAGTATCAAGAGCCACTTTGGATTCTCCGCGTTTTCTGAAGTTTTCAGATGCACAAAGATAGGTTGAATAAATCTTGGAATCAATTAAAACATCTGCATATATCAGTTGATATGGAAGATGTTCTACTCCAAGAATGGTTAACAGCCTGTCTACAATAATCTCGTTAATTGATTCATGACCGATTATCCCTCTAATTGAATCATAATCCGATAACTTATAATAGGTTTTTTGATTGCCTATTTCTTCATAGGCTTTTAAAAAAGATCCCGCTGTCCCCGATGAATGGCGAATCTTACTCCAAGTTAAATATGTTAAATCCTGCTTTTCCAAAGCCATTTTAGGAACACATTCCTTTCATATAAAACTATAAACCCATTATATACAAACACTTGCTATATGTCAAGTATTATTAAAACGAAAGCTATAAATATGAATAGTCTTATTTTGTTATAAAAGAGTTCTCTTTAAACAGGCTTTATGATAGTAAAAACTCAACACAATCAAGTAACCGCTCAAACAAGTTAAGCGTTATTGTTTTATTATCAAGCTCACCGTTGATTTTGATTAGCTCACAGAATCCATCATGACCTCCGCCGCAATCCAATAAATAATTCATCATTTCATTTTTAGATTTTGAATTTTTTAGAGCACATACCGTTGTCATCCAAAAGTATTCGCTGTTGACGCAAAAATACGTATTGCTTGGATAGTAACATTTTTTCATCTGTTCGATAATTTTGCTGATATCACCACACAGCTCCAGTGACTTATCAATTAACAGTTTATTTATTTCAATTGTATCCAGTACGGCAACACTCTTGGTTTTGTCAATGAAATCAAACAGTTCTTCCCTATTGTCAACTGCAGTTAATACTTCAAAACTATTCATTCTCTCTTTTTTCACAACCGAATAGGGCAAATACTCTTTTAAATCCACATTCACCTCTTCCCTATTTATCAAACATAGTTTAGCATATACATCATATAACTCCTTTGATAAGCTTCTCTCCCATCCTTCTTTTACCATCAGATCAATCTCTTTACGTGCTTTGCGATAGAAACCATTTTTGATAGTTTTCGAATAATAATCAGTATCTGCTACCCTCAAAAACAGCTCAATTCTTTTATAATAGTAATCCAATTCCACTCTTTGCTTCATTCTATCAATATCAGGATGAATCCTACTGATACAAGTTTGAACACTTTCGATTTTTCTTCCTCTTTTGATTAATTCCAGAGCAAATTGGAAATGCAGTTGATTATATACAGTATAGATATGACCGATCTGATTATAACAGTATTCCGCAGCGTTGAAATCATACTGAAGTAGCAAATCCAATAACTCACCGTATAAATTATTTTCAATATGATATTGAGCCATTGATTTTGCAAAACTAAGAAGTCTATCAATATAGCTTTTCATTTCTGCCAATGACACCCAATGCTTCCTGAGAACAACTTTAAGCGCTTCAACTATCTGTTGATCACAAAGTGTATCATTTCTATTATTCAGCCTCATAAAGCTCTTGCTGATACCATCCAGCAAAGTTCTATATGAATATAAGCCGTCTTGATCAGATGTAATATAAGAAAGCATAAACAACTGATCACCGGTGCTCTCAAAACTACTATCACTAAACGAATGATCCATCAATCCATTGATGACTGATATACTCACTGTTTGATTAAATTGATTCGAGCTCAGCCTTTTGAGCACATGAAAAACAACAAGTTGTTTTTCTTTATCCAATCTATCAGTCAAATAGTCTATTACGGAAGTGTGTTCAACAGAATCTGTTGATAATACTTTCCCGATAAGAATCAGGATATAATAACTACCTTCTGTTTGTGTCTTCCACTTAAGCAAAGCATACTTAAAAAACTCTTGTTCAGTAATAACACCCTTTAATAATTTGTAATAACTAATATAAACGCTTGCATATTTTGTGAGTTCTTCATCTACATAGCTTGCATAGTTTTCACAAGTACAGATTAGAAAAGATACGAAATCTGAAAGCTCCTTATATAACACCGAATAGCTTTTAAACTCTTTCGCACTTAAGTAGTTATTGAGATACGTAAGTTCTTTTTCAGACAATTCAATGCCAATCACCCGCTTCAGAGCGATGCATACAACGGCTTCAAATGAATCGTTATCTATCACGCCTAATAAAGCAGACATTAATGCTTTCTTCACCGGACCTTCCCCGAGAATTACAGATAAGCACTCCGGTCGGCAACAAGAAAAAGCAAATACCGACAATTGATTGATCGATAATCTTCCGATAACTTCGGCGCATTTTTGCTGATTATATAATATCAAATTATAAAATAATGCACATGTATAATAAACCTGCGAAGAGATATTCTTTTCCCACTCTGATAATTCAATTGGCATTCCAAGAATACGGTCTATCACCTGATCTACATTTTGTAATTCAGAAATCAAATCGATATACAATTGACTATACCAGAACAAAAAACTGTCTTCGTATGAAACATCACGGAAATAATAGCGTTTTTTCGACGCCAATTTCCTAATTAATAAATACTCTTCTTTCAATTGAGGAAACCACTGCAGTTTATTATATTTGCATAACAATGACACCAGAAGAGTCATCATCAAATAATCTCTTCTAAGAGAATTTTTATGATAAGAATTTTCTTTCGGAAGAGTTTCGATGATTCTTTTCGGAATTTCATAGAAAAACCTATAAATAGGTAACCCCTTGTTCTCCACAGCATTGATCAGTATTTCTTTCGGTAAAGCAGCAATCGCATAGACTATCCAAGTTGACCAGCAATATAGATCATTGTCGACGCCCCATGCGCTATCTTTTCCCAAGTATACATTGAACAGTCCGCCTTGCATCGCCAAAGAAATATCCTTTTCCTTCACTGCTTTTCTATGTATGTACGGCATCAGCATACTGTCAAACAGATCATAGTTAATAATGATATTATGCTCCCGTAAATAGCCTGAATTTTGTTTCATCTGCTCTTCAATGCACAGCATTGTAAAATACTCAGCATATCTTCTGTGTCTATATGAATAAACTATCGCATTGTTAGGAGTATTGGAATCAAAAAACACATCGACTAAATAAGAAAAAATACGATTTACAGCTTGATAATCACATTTGGGAAACATATGTAATATCAATTCTTCAACCTCCTGCCGTTTAAAGCTATAGCGATCATTTTCAAATAAGAATAATGATAGAATTTTATTAATTGAAATGATCGATTCACTTATCGGCGCAGGAAGATTCAGAGTTTCAAGATTCTTTTTATGATTGATATCATTTAATAAAGCGTTGACGCTGATACCTATCAAATCGCTCAAGCCGGTACTGCTGTCTATCTCATTAATATGATTCCATAGTAATACAAGTGTTAAGACGTCCGAGATTTTTTCATATATACTGCTATCTTTCTTGACAAGCTCATTCAATTTTCTCTTTTTATCGTCATTGTGTTTATTTTTGAAGTATCCGTCAATTTGCTCCTTGTTAAGCTCGTTAATACTGTATTCCGATATAGAAGGGTACAGTACCTTCAGAGCAGTTTTATGATAGCTGTATAATCTGGAGGAGATAATCACCTTTTTTGTAGTTTCTTTCTCAACCAACTCTTCGATAAACTGTAACGACGATGTCATTTCACTTTCAGAAATCTCATCCAAACCATCCAGCAAATAGATAAAGTTTTGATTTGTTATATCCTTAGTTGCTAAGGCAACTGCATTTCGAATATTCCCGTTGTTTAAATTGATAAACAGACATAATGCGCCCAACCGTTCAACAGCTGCCTTTTGCTTGATTTCAGTTGGTTCAAAATACCCTCCGAAAACATTCTGAATGTGTCTCATTAACACACTCTTTCCGCTGCCCGCCACGCCAGATACCAAAAACAGTTTTTCAGCAGAATCTAACACATTCTTGGTATAACTCTCGACGTCTAACTCATTTTCATGATTAGACAAATTCAGCTTGACATATTCTTTTGATCGGATCAATGTATCTATTTTGATACTCTTGCTGTCCGACAGCTTTTTTATGATATCAACTTCTCCAAAGTACAATTCCGCCAGATCAAGATTCGACGGTTGATTTAATACTATTCTAAAATGATTAGGTAAAAACCACTTTACGGCAACATTTTTACTCTTGCATATTTCTTCTATGTTTTGAGCCTGATCAGAAGATGTCTTTGCCTCTAAATTCAAGTAAATGATTATACAATCCAAATTGCTATTGCGATCTAACGCTTTTTCCACAGAAGACCTAATGTTTTTATAACTGATTTTCTTGTCAAAGAATTTTGATTGAAAACCGTAGTATTTTCCTCTGTACTTTATTGGTTCTGTTTCCAGACCCACTTGATTAAAATCCGTTCTTATTCCGTCTTTTTGCTTGTACTTACGGCAGAACAAATGATAGCATAAAGTCTCAAACGCTGCGCTGCAGTCGGTGTGCAACAGTGCAAATCGGTTCCAATTAATATCAAACATATCATACCTCATATCATTTGATTTCTATATTCTGATCTTTCTTTGAAGTAAATCGCGGACTCTCTCGTAATACCGCATCAGTATGTCGTTTAGCGGCTTTTGATGATTCAGTATATCGAGCAGAATCATATCTGCATTCAACGCATTATAAGCTTTTATCCATTTACGATAATTGTAATTCTGCAAACACGGATCTTGATAGGAGTCCAGTAATTCCCAATGAAAGAGTTTTTCATCCGGACCTTCGGGATATCTCAGTGTAAAACATTGCATGATATCTCTGAAATACTTCTTGTCATTTTCATATGGCAGACATTGATGCTCATTTAAAATATAACGCTGATACTGTTCGATTGCTTTATCTAAAAGAATGTTACGAAGTTCTGAATTATCCAATCTTTCAGCAACACACAGCAGTAAAGCTGCATTAGTCTTCTTTTCACTCACACGAAGATCATCAAGTATTTTCTTCTGATCGTCAAACGGTATCAGACTATTATTACAAATCCTTTCAATGATACCAACCAATGCGGTAAACAGATCCTCCATCTTTTCTTCTTCCATTTTCAGAGGTCGTGAAAATACAAGTTCCGAAAGAATAAATACTGACTGTTCAAGCTGCGTTTTATTATTTTGCTGCCCGATCATCGCAAGAATGATATCGGCATCTTGCGTATCATAAAGGATCTTGGCTCCTAGCTCGTGTAAAAAATCCCATGAAGAGCTGACAAGCTCTTTGTAAAAAATCTCGTCGAATCCCTTATGCGCAGACCTTTCATAGATGAACGACAGCATCAAAGGAGATTTAACCTCTTCCATTAATTTCAGATAGTATGGAAAGTCCAGATTCAACAGTAACCGATAGATACAAATCCAAAATCGGTCTCCTTGCTGATAAAACACGCTCTTATCTTTGTGTACGTCACGAAAAGCAGAAACTGATTTTATCTTTTTGTTAAGTAAAGCCCAATAGTAGTACTCGTCAGAATATATATTTTTATGAGTATGCCGGTTTTCCATATTGGGAGCATCTTCTGTTATCTGCGACTTTATCTTTTCCTTTAATCCCGGAAAATTACCGATTAACGGACTCAGATCGGTATAATAATGACAACTGTTGTATAATGCGTCTCCTAACGCAAAAAGCGCTTTTTGAGGATTATCATCCCACCTCTCCCATATTTCTCTGACAATTTGTTCCCACATTTGATCATTCGTAGTATAATCCGAACTTTCAAGACTCTCAGATGTTATAAATCCTTTCTCCGCACATTTTTTCAGTGCAAAAGACAAATCATCTTCACCGCTGGCAAACATCGGAAAATAAGCATTATGATCGTTTTTGTCAACGGGATCAGGATGGACTGAAATTTGGATATCTGCAGGGAACAGTTCTTGAATAGAGATCATCTCCGTTATTGGAGCATCTTTCTGATACACTTTATTGCTAAGCAGGTAAAGATACTCTTCGACAGACTTCAGAACAACATATTCCAACGGAACAACCGCGAACGGAAAAAACTGTCCGGCAGAATTCAATGAGTTGCTGAGCATAAAACCATCCTTCCTATCATTCTCATAGTACCTAATCAGATATCTATCATGGAACGCTCTGTTCTCACCTCTGTAAACATTGATTATCTCACAGTTTTTATATATCAGATCGGTATTCTTTTTCAGACAATCCGTAAACTCACTTAGGCTGTTTGTGCCGTCGTCTTTATCCGTTTCCTTTTGCGGGATCGAAGTGATGATTTTTACCTTTGCCTGTGTATTCCCGATCCTGATAAGCAGCTTCTCTATGGATTCCGACGTAAAGTACGGATCGGCTAAAACAACGCTTTTTATCTCTTTTTCTTCAATATACTCTCTGATTTTAATGAAGCTGTCTATTTCTCCGCTTTTGTCGGATACTTTAGGAACAAAACAACCTTTGGCAGTTCCATCATAATCCGAAAACAACCTTCTCCCCTGTTGATAAGAATCATACCAAAAAGGCTCTTCGTTTGAAATAACGGTTTTCTGAACATGGCCGATTGTCGCTGTCTGTTCAAGCTCATCAATACGCTTGACCAGACGCTGAGAGCTTCTACGCAGTTTAGCAGTCCACTTATCCCTAACAACACGTTTTTTCTGTGTATAGATATTCAGTAATGAGTTCATGATATAATTCATGTAGAATTGATATACTGGTCTTCCATCTGAATCCCATATATTTATCTTAAATGCTGAAATAACATCATCACTTTCAAATTCGATTATATCCTGAAAACCTTTCATCACTTTCAGTTCATTTCGAACAATATGCCCGTAATGGAACAACTCACAATTCACAGATAAATCTTCTGAGATTTTTTCTGTTTTTTCAATCAATAAGCATATCCCGTTGTTATTTACCCTAAAGCTATTATAGTATTTTAGCGGCTCAAAGAATTCAACGTTCCCTATTCTATCTCCATTTTTCCTAAAATCTATACCACACTCCGCCTGAACGACGTCAAGCAACCGATTGACATTACAAAACTCATCTTTGAAATTCTGATACGAAATGCTTTTCTTTAAGGATTCTAAGATTTCTTCTTTATCAGTCTGCCAGTAGGTTGTACGGTAGAAAGTCTGATCCACCGGAGCGGTTTTAATCAACTCGGACGTTGCAGAGTTAATTAGCGGATTACCGGGTTGAAGATTTAATTCAATATTGTATCTGCCGGCTTTATAATGATTAAAACTTGTAATAGCACAAATAAAGTCGTCCTTATTCTTTTCATTTACAACAGTGCAGCAACAAACGATAAACTTTATTTCTGTTTGTGAAGATTTCCAGTCGGAAACATTCTGATCCGTCGGAACACAATAACCATAGATGAGTTTCGTTTCTTCTTTTGTATTCAAAATAAGTTTCATATAGTAATTCAAATCATTTCCCTCCGTGTGCATTACAAAAACTGTTGGAATATGTTTATATTTATTATACAACGCTTTACAACAAATGTAAACCAAACACTTTCATAGGAGTATATTAAACCGCCAGAAATTGTGTTGTCCACACAATTTCTGGCGGTTCATACTATGCAAGTGCCTTGGTTATAAATAATGTGTTTAATCAAAAATCACGATTCTTTCTAATTATTCCTAAGATTTTTTATATCTGCATCAGTCTTCGGTTTCCAATTCTTTCTTTATTTCTTCTGCGTAATCGTCCCCAAGCCCGTATTGAGACAGCAAGTTTGTATAGAAGCCGAAAACATCTTCATCCTTTAGGATCCAGTTAACTTGTGAATTATGTACTCCGATTCTGAATAAAGATTTTGCTTGTTCTTCCGACCAATTGTGGTATTGTTCCATTTCGCTGATAATCGTATGTGTATTGGCAAAGTTTGCGCTGTTATCCAAAGCGAGAATCAAACTCTCTTTCTTTTTCTCGTCCTCACTCTTAGGATTTTTGATCCCTTCATCTTTCACTTCTTCTTTATTAGAAAAGTGGATACTCTCGAGCTTTTCGTTGGCAGCTGTCCTATCGATAATCGATTTGACCAATTGATCCAGTTCGCTGCCCTCGGAATAATCGGCCGGAGCAAAGTATTTGATCCGATTATCGGTTATCATCTTATAAACTTTCTTTTTATCGCACGTCTTGGGATTATATACCCCTATGGAATGTCCTCCATATGTATTTACCAACTTCATACAGGGAATATCCGTATCACTGTCACCGATATAAATCATATTTCTGAACGGTACGCGCATCTTCTCCGGAGGAATATATTCATTCACACCTTGGTCATTAACATCTAATACACCCTTTTCAATTCTGAACAAAAACTGTGTTTTATTAGTGTAATTGATAACCTGAGCAGGCCAAACGGCTATGCCTCGATCGTTGTAATAAAACGAACTTGCATAGATCTTCTTAAAACAACCTTTTTGCGCTACACTTGTTCCCTCTATCATTTCCTTCAATCCTGATGAAATAATATAATGCTCAACTATAACGCCTTGTTGATTCCCGTAAAAACGAATTCTGTCAAACCATTCTTCAACACCGGGGAACAATGCAACTTTTGCACCATAGTCCATCAGTGTTTCTTTTTTAAATATAACCGCTCCTTCAGCTTCCTGTTTCATTTTGTACATGTATGCAAGGTTTTGGTCCATATCATTATCTTCAGCCAGTTTATTTGACTGGGCCCAGAAGTCCTTAACATCAAAACCAACGCTTTGAATATAACCCTGCGCTTGCATATCATCGGGAGAAAGTGTTTTATCAAAGTCATAGCAAATCGCTAAAACAGGATAGTTTTCTTTTTTCTCTCGCTTAAATGTTTTTGTGCCCATTTTATATCCTCCTCTTTTTTATATTGGTATATTTTAATGAGATTAGTTCCCAAAGCTTTTATCGAAATGATAAGTGATAATTATTTTCCAAATCAAAAATACTCCTTGTGTTATTTTAACCCTTAGATACACACAACTCCATCGGAGACAATTTATGAAATAATAAAGCTTTCAATAAGACATCTTTATTTGACTAATCGATATACAACCAACGTAACTTTCGATTGTTTTCTACAGCCATTTACATTTTATGATATTTACAAAACGTTGTCAACAATTTATAATATGTTTTTAAAATCATTTCACACTTTATCGATACATTATCAATCATAAACTACCATCCTTAATATGTTGTTTATGCACGACCTTAGCTTTCCACTATCTGAACTGGGAGTATTTTTTCATCACTCCATAGCGATAAAAAAATGAACTGTCAGTTACAACAGTTCCGTTAATAAAGAAGATTAAAAATATGATAATTCTTTTAAATTATAGTACACAATTTCTCCCAATTATTCTTTGTTTGCATATCAAGTGCTGCAAATGTATCTTTTAGTCTGTCGAGCAAATCGTCACAAGTAAAAATGACAACTATATTTTTATACTGATATTTGATTAATTCAAAATCACTTCTCTGTTGTGGATTAAAGCTCTAACTTCTTCAGATTAACTGCATCCCTAGAGGATTTATATTATTGGGACAAATTCGTTGAGGTAACTTATTAGATAATAATTGTATAAACTTGTCTCTACGTTTATTTAATGCGTTAAAAACAATAGATATTCTTTTCAATCTGTTTTTTTGCTCTGGCAAGTTATCTGATAAAAACACAATTGTTAATGTATTTGGGATAGATCAACCTCAGAACACCTTTTATCTTTATCTGCAAAACAATTTCATTTGTAAATGTCCCTGAGTAATTCAGCATATTTTCATCTCATTAATTGATGAGCGATATTAATGAATATCAGCCTTCAAATTTATTTTATCTCCAACACAAGTAATAAACAAATACAGAAAACGGTTTGAATGAATGGATTAAACCATCTTTATCCTATTACGGGCCAAAAATTCGTGCATTGTTGGAAAAGATTGCTTCCGTGTTCGATGCAACACTGGTTTAGACTCCTATGGAGATTATCAACTTCAAATATGGAGTTTCTGTCAGTTTTATGACTTGTGATCTTTATGACTGGTTTGAAATTGAGATCCCTGCCAGACAAATTGAAGCGGTTTCTCAACTGGAAGGAGTATATGGAATCGGCTATAACGGATATGCAGGTTCAACTTCCGATACCGACAGAGTGTTCATTGGTGGAGATCCTGATAAAATCAGAGAAGAGTATGGTGAACCGGATGAAGACGGCGCCTATACAGTTCCTGTTACACCGTTTGCTTTTGGCGATGCAGACGGCGACGGAGCTGTGACGATCCTTGATGCAACTGCTATTCAGCGTCATTTAGCATCATTGACTTCAAAAGTTGAAATCGTATCAACTGCTGCAGATATTGACGGCGACGGAGAAGTGACTATCCTTGACGCGACCGGCATCCAGCGCGCCCTTGCAGGTTTAGATTGACAATTGTATTATTTGCAGATATTAACATTAAAGGCGGAGCTAACCACTCCGCCTTTAATGCTTGCTTGAATTCTTGAAACTATATCGTTCACAAGTTTGTTTATGAAAATTTGGGTATCATTTACAAATTATCTGTTTATTTTTCTATGTTAGTTTTGCAATAAAATATAGCTTTTCTGTCGAATAAGAGTATAATTAATAGTAGAAGGTGATAAATATGTATAATAAGGGAAAAATCAAAAAGTATAAGGTTTCTACTGCAACAGTTGTATTATTGGTCATCTTGGTATTGGTTTTTGGATTAGGCTATATTTTTCTTTGTCAATATATGAATGATAATAAGCTAAGAGACGATGCGGTTCTATTGACTATAAAAGATATATTGATTGTTTTACTTACAATTTGTGGGACAAACTTGTTGGTTTCTGTTATTGTTGAAGTCAAATCTAACAATAAGATGTTCACAGATTTTTTTAATCAAGATATTATCAGTTCGCCCGAGTTTTATAAGCACTTAAAAACAGACGAGCGGAAGAGCATGCTTAGTACGCTTGAAACAGTAGAGCTGTATGATGGAAAAGATGAGATATCGGAAATGTATGACAGTATTAAAGAAAAAATGAACCTTCACAAAGAAGATGATTATTATTTTGAGAAATGTGCTTATAGAATTACTGTAAGTGAGGACGGAAATTACTTTAAAAAAAGAACCTCAAGAACATTAGAGATAAAATCATATAAGGATAAAATTGTTATTCCAAGATATCTTTTAGCTAGAATTGTTTGTAATGATATTTCAAACTGTTTGGATAAGAATAACATAGAGGTTTTCATTGAAACCGAGAGAGATGGTTCGTTTGTGAAATTAGATCCTAACAAAGACTTAATTATTAAATCAAATAATAAAGTTAGGGAAATCCAGAGAAAGAATGGATACACAAAAATTATTGATATATATTTAAAAAAGGATTTAAATCTTAATAATCGAAGATCAAATAAAATAACTATAAACTATGAACTGCTATGCAGTAAAAATGATAAGGTTTCTGTTTACAGAACATTGTATCCTTGTAAACAATTTTCAGTACATTATTCTGTTGAGCCCAAAGGAAAGTATAAACTGATAGGGAATGCCTTTGGCTTTCACGAAAAAGCAGCAAATCAACCAAATTATAATGATGACAATGAAATTGATGTTGAGCTAAATGATTGGATTTTTACTGATGATGGGATATGTGTTGCTTTAGTGGAAAAAAGTTAACAAATAGTTATTGAATTTATATACTTTTCAGTATATAATATAATATAATATAATTAAGCGGAGAAATCACAAAAACAATAGTAGCTTGAGGAGAGGTAATTATGGCTTTTGAAGAGAATATGTAGCATTTGATTTTCTCTTGGCTTGCCAATTTCCATTTCATTGAAAGCAAATTGTAAAGCTTAGAAGTATTACAATGCTAATGATTATCAACAGAACGAATAATAACCAACAAAAAAGATTGAAAAAGACTAACAGGGGCTATCCGAGAGGGTAGCCCCTGAACTTTGAATAATCACTCACGCTTACCTGTTGACTATATCTCAAAATCGGTTATAATAGAATCAGAAACAATAAAGGAGGTAGTCTTATGTGTACACAGAATGAAGCCGTCGTTATACTGCGTGAAGTATACGAGGGCTGTGCAGCCATCTTCGGAAGCATCAAAGAAGCCTATCTCTACGGCTCCTACGCGCGGGGCGATTATCATGAGGAATCCGACGTCGATATTCTTTTGACAGTCGATCAGCCTCAATTGGTTATCTCGAAGCACCGCATGGATATTGCGCGATTATCCTCAGACCTCAGTTTACAGCATGATATCACCGTATCGATCAGCGTCAAGCCCGCTGAACAGTTCGAAAGATATAACACGGTTCTGCCGTTTTATCAGAATGTTGTCAGAGAGGGGATCAAATATGCAAGCTGAAGATTGGAAAGCGATATCGAAAATCAGACTGGAGCGCGCGATAGAGTTCTACGAGGACGCGGTCGCGCTGTATAACCAAGAAAGATACAGAAGCGCAGCCAGCAGATTGTATTTTGCTGTATTCCACGCCATGCGCGCGGTACTGGCACTGGACGGAATCGACCGCAAGCACCACAGTGGGATCATCTCAGAGTTCCGCAGATTGTATGTAAAAACCGGTATCTTTGACAGAGAAGCGTCCGGCATCATCGCATCGGTATCCCTCATGCGCCACGACAGCGACTATGACGATTACATCCCGATCGAGAAAGAGGATCTGGAAGAAATGCTTCCCCAAGTCGAAAAGCTGATCACATCGGTCAAGGAGTATCTGGAGCCGATTTTGGCAGAAGGTAATCAATCTGCCGAATAGATTATAGTTATTATTATTCTGATTATGTTTCCAAGTCTATGTCTTATACAAATATCGGAAAGCAATTTCACGGAGAGAGAACCATTTTTAACCATATTGAGTATATAAATGAATTCAGACAGTTCCTGCTCACTACAAGAATAAACTATAATGATAAAGTTAAATCCAAATAAGTATTTAGCAAATTATATAATATTTGGAGTTATATGATAGTAATTCATGTATAAAATCTTCTGTTAATAAGAAAGTTTATGAGAATCTATTACTACAAGCACAAACGGTATATAATAATCCTGAAGATTTTACCACGTTAATCGAAATAGAGTCAAATAAATATCGGAACTAAAGAACCAAAAATATACTATACTCCAACTAAAAACACACTCTTAATAATGAAGGCAGAAAGCTAAACGCTCTCTGCCTTCATTGACTTTTCATATTATTTTTTTAGTAGGATCATCAAAACCATTCAGTAAAAGAACAAGCCCGAATCCTTCCCCAATCGGGACAAGGTTCAGATTTGTACTGTTTGGTACGAATATTTATAATGGACTTGACAAAATACAAGTATTTATCGGTGCTGAACATACATATTTAGCCGTATCATTAGAAAAATCGCACATTTTTGTTTTTCCCTCCTTTGCAGTATAATAGACTTGCAAAGGAGGAAATTGCATTATGAAAGATAATTTGGAAAGCGTAGGATTATGGGAACAACTGCATTATCAGCACCTCAAAGAAACAAGACCATCTCTGATTGGCGTCACGCGAATGACCGGAGAGCTTATCCCTTATCTGCAAGATATCAACGAGCAAGCAGATGAAATGTTTTCTCAGCTCGTAAAACAAATGGCGAAGCAAGAAGGTGTCAATGAAGAACTTAAGGCAAAAGATCAAATGGCATGGATAGGAGCGATGAGCAACATTCAAAACAGAGCAAGAGAAGTTGTATTCAACGAAATAATCTATCAATAATCACTTACGAGGCAGGGATAACTAAGTCTCGCCTTACTCTTTTGTCATAAGGAATGAGTCTCATTCTATTATGAGTTGTACTTATTCTGTTGTGTATAAAAAAGCTAAATCCTTAGTGAAATGATTTGAATTAATAATATGATAAAGTGGGTATTTTCATAATGCATTAAAGGTAAATATACCATTTATATCGATAATCCCATACTCTTTTTTGAATATGAATGATGATATAAACATATACGTAGTTAATTGGAAACACTGACAAAAAGTATTGTAAAAAGAATCATTGTTATGCAACTGAAATCATTTAGTGTTTGTTGATAAGTAAATATAAACGCATACGAGAATAGCAAAAAGCTCCTTAAGGTGATAATTGAACCCTTAAAGAGCTTTTGAAATGAATATTAAGTTCTTTTTGTGTATAGCACACAACTCCTATTCAACTTTCGATAGATAATAGCCAGTTTTTAAATATCCTTTTAAATTCGTACTCTTTAGAATATGGCTTGTACAAATCTTTAACCAAATCAAACGGTAATTCTTTTAAAGAAGAGTGTTTAAGAATAAGACACTTTTTACCTTGTGTTTGCATGGCCCCTAGTTCGTAAGCTACATTTGGATTATAGTTTGCTCCTTCTTCTGGCTCATCAAATAAAGCAATACCGTATTTACAACAGTATAGGACAGCCATGGGATTATAAACATTATTGGTAATATTCCATTCCGGGTCATCCGCTCTTATACAATTAAACCCGCTTGAAATCAATTCACTTTTAATAAAATCAGAAAACTCTCGATTGCTTTCCCTGAATTTCATCATTAAAAAAACGTTCTTATTAAATGAATAATGCTCTAATTTCTTTTCCATAGTCTTTTTATATGGACTAAGCGTATTCAAATTATAGTACAAGGTTGGTGAAATATAGAGCCTTTCTGGTTGATCATCTATTGATTGATATTTATCCATTAAGTATTTAATCTTCCTATGCAAATCAGTTGGATTTGAGCGATTAATAATTACATTTCTATAAATATCATTAGCCAAATATTCTTCAAATATTGATTCCGATCTTTCCATTCGAAATTTTATAGTATCCTCATCATATCCATCTTGTTTCAACCGCGATTCAATTAGCCCCATATCAGTATAAATATACACAGGAACTACAAGAACAATCTCTTTATAAACTGAACATAGCTTTTGTATCAAATCTTGACTTCTTACTATTATAAAAGTACATGAATACTTTTCTATTGCGTAATCTAATTCGGATTTAAAAAAGCCGTAGTTGTGACCTCCATATGTATATTTAAAAAAAGTATCATTTTGTTTTGCCTCTAACTCTTTAAACTTAGCTTCAGTGATAAATTTTAAATCAGACTTTGTAGCCTCTTCTGACTGCCTTCTTTTTCGTGTAGTATATTTATCGATTTTTGTTGCGGTATACCTATACTTGTTTGATATATAGCTTACCAAATCAGACTTTCCGGTTCCAGCTGCTCCATCAACTAAAAATAATACTTTCATATTAACCTCCGTTTATTTATTTAAACATCCCATATTAATACTATCACGTTTTCTCCTTTTTCACCATATTTCAACATGTAGATTTTATTGATTTGGTTTTATGCAAATTACACCAAAATCGATAAACAAACTTGTGAACAGCATGGAATATAACCTATCTCTAATTGTTTGATTATCTTCGTGTCAAAATAATTAAGATTAATTATTTGAAAAAGTCATAAGTAAGACGGATTAAGCTAAATGATTTTAGATTAATTCACAAATTTGTTTATTATTTTTCGTGCCAAATATACAATTTCAGATACATAAGATTTTCACATTAGTCAATATCGTTTTGATTCATAATATGATAAAATAGATGATAATAAGGGCAATTTTTTGTAATATAGAGAAGGCTGTTGTTTATGAAAAGAATACCACTTCTTTTTAGAAAAAGCGTCAGTTACGCATTTATAATTATTTCTGGAATAAGCACCATAGTTGGACTTTGGGGGTATACGATCAAAGACATTAATCCTCAATGGGCTTGGTGGAAATGGGCATTGGTTTTATTGGGCACTTATTTAGTGGTTTCATTAATTATAGGTTTGATTATTAAAGCAAAAGAGCACAAACCACTTACCATTTCAATCAATGGAAAAACTGTTAAGATAAAAGTCGGAAATATTTTCTCCGAAGAAGGGTATAAAGTTATTCCTTTTAATGAAAGATTTGATACTCAAGTAAACGATATTATTATTGCACATAACACATTAAACGGAAAGCTGATTGACAATTATATTGAGGACATTAATGAATTGAAAAATACAATTCTATCTGCTGCTTTTGAAGATTCATATTATAAGCCTACTTTTATTGAAGGAAAAGCAGTATATCCTCTTGGTCGTTTAATCCCATATAATGATTATTTATTGTTATCATTTACACATTTCGACGAACATAATCAAGCATATATCAGCGTAGGTGAATACGAACAGATATTATTGCGTATGTGGAAAGAAATGAGAAGAGTGTATGCCGCAAAGCATATAGTTATCCCTTTGTTGGGAGCAGGAATTACTACTATTGATGGAACTCAGGAAAAGAATTATACCGACTTACTCAAGTGCATTTTATGTACGCTACGTAGTAGTATGTTTCAACCTGAACAAGGCATGACTATAACTCTTACATCAGATACGATTAAGCAAATCAACATGAACAGTATAAAGGAGGAGTTTTAAAGTGATTTACAGAACAAGGACATACATAGCTGCTGATTATGACAATGCGGATGATGTTTCTGCAGTTGAACAGCTTCACAAATGGAATGATAGTTATTACTGGAGTTTATCATTTACTGATGCACATGATTTACAAACATCACGTGATACTAGTCAATATTGCTCGATAAAGTCATCGCTAAAAGAGCGTATGGATCATTCTAAGCGTTTCATTTTAATTGTTGGCACAAATACTAATACAATTACAAAAGGCGGTTGTCAATATTGCTCAAGTTATAACAGCTATCTAAAATATTGTACAAAAGGTCACTCTGTCGATTATAGAAGCTACATTAAATATGAATGTGACAAAGCAATTGAAGCAGATATTGATATTATCGTCCTATATAATGATACTGTTGTTGATAAATCAAAATGTCCACCTGCATTAAGAGATATCGGTATTCACCAACCAATGGTATATTTTAAAGATGGAAAAGAGTTTTGGGATTATCAGACAGTAAAGAAATGCTTTACATAATGTGGGTATTATTGTTTAGATTAAGATTTGAAGAAGATGCTGTTTATGCGAGTTATTGTTAAAAGGGTTCAAGAGTTTAGATGTGCAAATTGCGGTACGTGGTGTCAAGGCTTTTATGCTCCTGATGGTAAACTACTAAGTGCTGACTGTTATTATAAGATTTGGGGTAAATATCCTTGGTGAATTTCCTAGTCATTATTCTTGAATTAATAGATAAGGCACAAGAGTGCTTTTACAGATAGAACAAAAAAACTATCTGGCAAAGAAAAGAGCAGACTCATCCGAACCTGCTCCGATACAAAGGTTCAAATCCCGTTATGCGCACCATATTAAGACCATACCATTGATACAATGTCAGTGGTATGGTTTTTCTCATTCCTAAGCCATTTTTAAAGATTGTCATTGCGAGGAGCGAAGCGACGCGGCAATCTCTACCGATAAAAAACGCCCTGTTCTTCGACTTTCCGAAAGACAGAGCGTTCACTTTTTATTGTTATATTAGAATTATAAACGATAAGCGGTCGGTGAGTTGCGATATGCGGTCGGTCTATAACCCTTTTGCGGTCGGTGAGTTCACCTTTGCGGTCGGTGGCTCACCATATGCGGTCGGTGAGTTAAAAATCAGAGGTTTTCAGCTTGCTTTTCAAGTGCTTTGAAATCCACCTTATTTGCACCGGTAACCGGAACCTCACTCACAAATATAAAGTCTACAGGGACTTCGTATTCAGGCAAAATCTTTTGACAATAATCCGCTAACTCGCCTTTAACTTCAGCTTCACGTCCAATGTACTCCTCTTTTAGAACAATAAAAGCAAAAGGAGCTTTTCCGGTTTCGTAATTAGGCTCTTTTGCACCGACGACACAGCAACGCTGAACTGCTTCAACCTGCATAATTGTTTTTTCGATGTATGGTGCAAACACTTTTACGCCGTCATGTCTGGCAAACATTCTTTTCAGACGCCCGTCAATAAACACGAATCCATCTTCATCAATATGACCAAGGTCTCCCGAGTGAAGCCACATTTTGCCATCGGAATGTTTTTTGATCATTTCTTCTGTGGCTTCTTTATTGTTGAAATAACCAAGCATCACATTCGGTCCGGAAATACATATTTCACCGGTTTCTCCGTATTTCAATTCTTGATTCGTCTCAGGATCAAATGCAGAAATCAGAGTCTCTTTGAAAGGAATACCCACACTGCCCATCTTGTTTAATCGTGTAGAATAATTCCTGCAAACAGCAGACGCGACTTCGGTCATTCCGTAGCCCTGAGACATAACTGCTTTTGATCCGTGCTCATGGAAAAACGCATTAATCTCATTTTCGAGCTCCGGGCTCATATAATCTGCGCCGGTTACAGGATCGATGAGTTTTGAGAGGTTCGCATTTTTCGTTGTTTTATCATGAATCAGTATCTCCCAATTCATCGGAGTAATTGAAACAAAACAGTTTTCGTTAGATGCTATATGCTTTGCAATGCCTTTCGGATCATACATTACAATCTTGCACTCCATGCCGTAAGACAAAGGTAGATGAGTGGCGTAAATAAGCGTATATGTTATAAATGGTGCGGCTACGCTCTGCCAAGTATATTCACGCTTTAGGTCGAGTAATGAGCAGTTCTGCTGACTTGATACCGCGTTAACATTTCTATTGGTCAATACAATTCCTTTGGGTTCTCCGGTTGTACCGCCGGAATACATTATCAGCGCAATATCATTTGAATTATTCTATGTATACTCTGGTTGTGTCTTTTCTCCCAAGCTTAACAACTGATTGTAAGAAATTACAGTTGTTTCAACTTTCGGCATCTTTTTCAGAGAAAACGCCAGTTTCCCCATAGTGGACATTGAACGAGAAAAGCTGAAAAGATAGACGGAAATGCTTTTATCGTTTTTGAATACATTTGCTTTATCGGCAAAAAGATCCAAAACAATAATATACTTTGAATTGGTAATCTGCACCTTTGATTTTATAATATCATCGGACATATTCGGATAAAGGCAACTACATACTGCACCGATCCTGTTTAGAGCATAAATTGCATAAAGAATCTCAGGAGTTGTGATTGCAATAATTGTAACAATATCCCCTTTGCGAACACCGCAAGCCCAGAATGAATTTGATAGTCTTTCGATTTCTTCAAACATCGTTTTATATGTAATATGTTTGTTAAAGAAATCAATCGCGTTATTCGAAAGATAATCCCGATTACTTTTCCAAATGAGTTCAAACATATTGTCTTGCGGTATTGACCTGCTAAGGTCTTCTTTGGAATAGTATTTCAGCCACGGTTTGTCGATGGACGGATATCCAGTTAATCCTTTGCTCATTATCGTTTCCCCTTTACAATAAAAAAGACGCACGACCCGCAAGCCGTACGCCAAAAAACACGTTCGCTCCGAATCGTCGCCAAACAATTTCAAGTTATCACTAAATACACAACTAATATAGGGATAGCAAAATAAGAGCGTAGTGTTTTTATCAAGATATAAAAACACTATCCCACAAAATAGTTGTGTAAACACAAATATTAACTTGAAATTGTTGGCTCTTTTATCGTACCATAACCATCGTACTTTTGCAACCGTTATTTATCAAAAATGAACGCACCCCCTGCGAAAGTGAACGCAGGGGGTAAAATACCGAACGCAGCCTCGAAAAAGTGAACGCAAGCTCCGAAAAGTGAACGCAAGATAGTAGAGCCACTACACACCGACCGCATATTCTTACTGTATCATTTCTATGGTGCAGAGGCATATCGAGTATTCATAACTCAAGTCCGTTATGAATACTCGATTTTCTTTTATCAAATGGTACATTTTCAAAACAAAGATATTATGTTTTTTCGACCAAAATTATAATCCAGAATCTCTACCAGTTCAGCCACGTGCCACAATACCTTAACACACAATTTCACGAACATATAATCTATGCATGGGAACTCTATTCTAAAAAACTTGATGGTGACAAACTTCTTAGCCTCTTAGTCGAGTAAACGCTGCCAAGCAAACAAGATAAAAAAATGACGGCAAATAATCTACAGCCATGTTTTTCTCAATCCTATTCGTTCACATCATTAGGAGTATTCAAAAGATTCCCCCCTACTTTAGATGTTTCATTTTTGAACTCTTGTTCGTTGTAAGCATAATAGTTTTCACCTCTTTAGATTATTTCACAACCTAATACTCTGGAGCTCCGTAGCCTAAAATTTCAAAGCACCCTATGGTATAAGTATTCTCTCTGCACGCGTCTCCGGAATTACCTTCAATCGTATAGACACGCCCGTTTTCAATTTTCTCTACGATTCCCGTGTGATCGGCATTGCCGTCCTGACCGTCATCCTGCCAGTCAAAGAAAATGATCATTCCGGGTGACGGCTCCTCAGAACCGTCAAGCCATTGTCCTTTGTCCTGAAACCAAGTCTGACCGGTTTCACACATCGCGTATTTGGGAATGACGCCTTCCTCTATATAGCCGCACTCATTGGCACACCAAGAGACAAAGATCGCGCACCACTCAACACGGGAGCTGAATCCGTACCACGACCAATACGGCTGCCCGCCGACATTACCGAGCTGACTTACGGCGACATTCACAATATCGTCATCACTTGTCGCGATCCCGTGCAGCACCGCCGTCCATAATTGGTTTTTATCATCAGCGAGAAGCTCTTTGAGCATCTCTCTCTGCTTATCGTTAAACGCATAGCGGTTAGCCATCTCTTCGATGGTTTTATGAGTGACGGTGATATGAAGCGTTTTTACGGTGACGGTTTTCTCGGTCGTCACAATATTGCCGTGACCGTCGCCTTCGTCAACCGTTTCCGTTTTTGTTTCTTCGGTGACGTAAGAAGAGACTTGATTCATTACCCAAAAGATGTTTTTCAGTTCTTTTATTTTGTAATCGGTCATAGTGGCAACCTCCTGAGGGTTATCGGGATCCATATTCAGCTTTACCGCATAGACGGCGATCACTTCTTTCCACTGCGCTCTGGCTTCCGACATTTCAAGAACATCATAATCGGCAGAGGCTTTCTTCTCTTCGATCACACGGTTATAATCGTCGTTGATTTCCGCAACAGCGGTTCGCATCGTAATTCCGGTACCGGAATCTTCCCCGGTGTAAAAGATACCGAAAGCTGAACAGAGAATAATGGCGATCATCAGTATCAGCAGGATGATAACCAGTACGATCCAGCCTCCCGCAGCACAAGCTGCCGCCAGCGCTTTGATAGCGGCAATAATCGCCTTGATGATTTTTGCCGCAACCTTCGCCGCTTTTGCGGCAGCCTTTGCCGTTTCTTTTGCTGCTTGCGCCGCTTTCTTAGCGGCTTTAGCAAAAGCCTTTGCTGTTTTCTGCGCTGCTTTTGCCGCTTGTTTGGACGTCTTGATAGCTGCTTTAGATGTTTGCTGCGCAGAGCGAGCTGTCCTTTTCGTTGACTTAAACGTAGTTTTCTGTAAAGATCTCACCGTTTCCTTTGAGGAATTCAAAGACTTATGCCTGATTTCCTTTGAAACAGGTTCAACTGATTTTACCCGAATAGATCTCGTGCTCTCGGGAATCGAATTTTCGGATGAAGCTTTCGTTTTTCTTACGGCTTCCTTTGCACGTTCCCGTTTGAATCGCTCTGCTCTCTGCTGCGCAGTATTGGAATAACACGTGGCAGACTTGGGTTTGGGATCGGACGCCTTGTGCCCGTATTCCTCAGCTCTTTGCTGACGATGCTCATATATCTTTTGCCGAATCTCCGAAAGATTATCTCGCGTTTTCTCGAAACCTTTTTCTGTCAGCTGTTCTGCTCGATGAACGGTTTCCTGTGCCGTTCGGTTTGTACCGCTTTCGATCCGGTCAGACGCGTATTCGGCTGGATTGTTCTCTTCGGGCTCGACCGAGTTTTCAGCCTGCTGCTTTGTCCTGATCGTACCGGCTCTCACTCGGTTCGCAAAGCCCGCTGTTCTGTCAAGTGTTTTGACCGGTGCTTTGAGCGCTTCTTTCGTCCTTATTTCAGCCATAGCACTGACCTCAATCCTGTTTTGCTATCAGCAAAAGCCTCTCGTTATCGCTGTTATACTCCGAAGTGGCAAGGGTAAGCAGCTTATCTGAGTATTCAGCTGTAACCTCCGTATCGTACTCGGATAACGACTTGCACTTTTCGACGGAGTCGTTGAAGCTTTTCGGATCATAGGCATCTACAAACTCATAAAACCTGAACGAACTCCTGTCATCGGTGGTATACGGTAAGACAATAAACGCAAGCACGGAATAGTTCTGAATCTCACCGTCAATCTCAAAGTTCACGGTTTTATGCTTTTTATAAAACTCGAAGTCCTTGTACTGCCGCAGCGGTGCAAACATCGTCCCGTCAGCCATATCGTGGGCATAGATGATGATGTTATCCGAAGGTGTAAGTATGTCGCAGTTTGACTGGACATACGGGCAGCCGTAAGACGATGGATTCTGAAAGAAGTCCTTCGTCAGGTATTTGTCGGGATCTTCATAGCTCTGCATAACGGGAAAGTCGATTTCGGAGTTTGGAATTGTCAGCCACCCGATCATATCGGTGTTACGGCTGTAATCCATATGACTTTTGTCGTTATAGGGATAATATGTTGCGGTTTCTGTCGCCTCAATCGGTATCTCGGGTGCGGGCTCTGAATTTTCCGTTTCATCTTCCGAGATTTGTTCGGAGACAAAATCAGAGAAGCGGAAAATCAGGAAAAACACACCTACGAGAAACGCAATCGTGAAAACGATCAGAAATACAAAAATCAATTTACTTCTCATGGTATTCCTCCAAAAAGCCAAGCGAGAGTTATGAACCCTCGCCCGGCTTGGTTGTCATTAGTTTATATAGATTGGTATCCGCGGGAATGATATTGGAGAAAGGCACCAAGGAGGAGCCGATCTTCATCAATCCGTGTCCCGCTTCAGCGTTTGTGATATACGAAAGCTGATTGTTAGATATGTTCAATTGCTTCGCCAGCTCCACACGGTCGGT
This sequence comes from uncultured Ruminococcus sp., assembly GCA_964588105.1. Lineage (GTDB taxonomy): Bacteria > Bacillota > Clostridia > Oscillospirales > Acutalibacteraceae > Ruminococcoides. The sequence goes on from CAZPOG010000001.1 coordinate 27,423, forward strand.
TGACGCCTGATTGAGCATAATCAGGAACTCAGAGTTCGAAAGCATCGTGCGTGCAGTATGACTTTGCAGCATATCCTCGACATTCTGTGTGATACCGGTAGCAAACGCTCCGTACTTTCTGACACGCTTCCACAACGTAAACAGGAAGTTGGCGCTGTACTCATTTTGGAAGAGCAGATAGATCTCGTCAATGTAGATATAGGTTCTTCTTCCTTTGACTCTGTTGCGTGTGATTCGGTTGAGGATACTGTCAAGAACGACGAGCATCCCCATCGGCGTCAGCTGCTTGCCGAGATCGAGGATGTCATAACAAATCATTCTGTTCTGTGTATCCACATTGGTTTGCTTTGCAAAAATGTCCAATGAACCGTTAGTAAACAGCTCGATAGAAAGAGCTAACTCGTGCGCCTCAGGTTCAGGCTGATTCAAAAGCTCCATACGGAAGTCCATCAATGTCGGCAGAGCGCCTCTGAAGCCGCGCTGTAAATAGGAACGGTAGACAGACGCCGTACAGCGGTCGATGATGGATTTTTCTTTCGGTCCCAATGCTCCAGCACCGATCACCTGTTCAATCAGGGACATAATAAACTCTGATTTCAGAATCATCGGATTCCCGTTCTCACCGTAATCACTGTTCAGATCCATAGGATTGATGTGACTCGGAGAGGTGGAAGAAATATAGACGCACTCTCCCCCGAGCGCTCTGACAAGCGGACTGTACTCACGCTCCGGATCAATGATCATTACATCACAGTCAGGATCAGCCAAGAACCGCGCGGTTAAAATAAACTTTCCTATCATTGACTTACCGCCGCCGGAAACGCCTAAGACAACGGAATTACCGTTTAGAAGAAGCCCGACATCAACAATGATCATATTGTTTGAAATGGTATTCTGTCCCAAATAAATTCCTTTCTGATGGAAGGCGTCCTGCACGCGGAACGTATGAAAAGCGGTCAAAGACTCAGTTGTCATTGTTCTGAAATTCTCTATCTTGCAGACGCCGAACGGAACGACTGTTTTCAGGGCGTCCATCTGCTGGAATCTCAGAACCGCAAGCTGACAGTGATCTCCCGACGCCGTATTGATAACCGCTTTGGTATCGTTGTCAAGCTGAGTCAAGGTGTCAGCCGTTAAAACAAATGTCACTACCGCAAGCGTCATGCGGCGATCCTTCATAGTCAGATCATCGAGAAAATCTTTGATCTCCTGACGCTGCTGTTCCAGATCATACGGAACAGTCGCAGAAAAATTGTTGTTGTTATTCTGTCTTCGCTGCCAGTTAGCAATCTCGGTTTCGACACCCAAAAGACGGTTCTCCGCTTCTTTCAGCGCTTCGGATATCGGAACGGGGATGATGTCGATCGACATCATCAGATTACGCTGCAAGGCTGTCAGGTCAGAGGTAATGGAATCCTTGATATAGGAGCCGTATTCTTTTAAAAACATCACTCTTCCGAAGCGGTCCCCGATTCTGAAGTAATCACTGTAAAACTCAAAAGAGTCGGGACAAATGCTGTCTTTGAAGGTATGTCCCTTGCGGCGCTTTTCCTTCACATTAAAGCGGAAGGTGCCGCTTTCCTCGGGACGGAAGAAATCGTGGAATACCCGAAGCCGTTCTTCCAATGTCGGTTCCGAGCACTTGCATCCGAGCTTCGATAACCGTAAGCTCAGTTCGCCGATCACGCGGGAAAAGTAGGAACGGGCTTCTTCGACGCTTCTTTTATCGACTGTCAGCGTGATATACTTGTCCTGAATCATCGAATTTAAACCTGCCGCCTTCTCGAGTATGATACGGTTATACTCATGACGGTACATATCCAGCCCATCATCTGCGTCGGGAATCAGGATATCCCGTTCAAAGTCCGATCGCGTCAGTCTGCGTGTGTTGACGGTGATTTTGGTGGTCATACCGGAATCAAGCGCACTGAGGAAATCGGCGTATTCTTCAAGGATATTCATTTTATCGTCGTCATCGGCAACGGCATAGTTGATATCAGTAAATTTGAAGGTCTTGGAAAACTTGTTCTTATCCACCATAAAGACACCGTCGTCATAGACCTTTCTGATCGGGATTACATCCTGAACCGATTTCGGTACGACAAACCGTTCTGTATTGGAGCGTAAAAACTTAGTTAATGTTTTCACGGGTTTTCATTACCTCCTTCCTTCGTCTTTCGATGTACGGTTTTGACAGCTCATAATAAAGATTATCTGTCTTATTCACAAGCTGCCGGGGCGTCAGGATCTCCGATTTGATCCACGCCCAAATGAATTTTTCCGCCGTCATTCCGTTATACTTGACAAAGCCGAGAACCGCAAAGGGCGCCGCGGCAAGCACGCAGATCCACGATACGGTTTCCGTACCGAGAATATCTTTTAAGGAAAAGAATAGTCCCCCGGCAACCACACAGGCAGCGGCAGAAAAAATGAGCTGACGCAAGGTCAGCCCGAAAAACACGGTTTCCGTATAATTACGGATTTCTTTATTGATTTTTATTTCCATAATACTTTCCTTTCTTATAGTCCCATCATCTCACGGATGATTCGGTCTGACATCTTGACTGTACCGACAAGCACAAGCATATTGAATACCAGTTCAATGATGTATTTCCACACTTGCGTGACAGCTGACGCCTGTGCGTTGACGACCGGTGGCGTCGCCGCAAACAGCGAAAAGATAATACAGCCGAGAACAATAACCGCGCCTTCCAGACACACAGCGCAGTAGCTCTTGATAAATGACTTGCCGATATTCTGCGACGGCTCTCCCGCAAAGGTAGAAAGCGGTATCGGAGCGAGCGCGGTATACATAAACAGCTTGAAGAAACGGCTGTACACGGTCATAATCAGAATAAATGACATCACCGTGATAAATAATCCTCCGATAAGAGTAACAGCCCATAAGGGAATACTCTCAAAGAATCCGCACTTTTCAATGGCGTCAACCATTTCCTGCGGAAACGTCGAGCCGCTCGGCTTCGTGATTCCCGACGATGCCAATATCGTCAGGATCGTGCCTTGAATGATCTCATATAACGTCAGCATCAATTCCATACCGTAGGTAATGGCGGCTTTGGCTATAACGAAACGGACAAACAGCTTCAAAGCGTGTTCCGGTTTTTTCACTTCGGCAAAACTGCCGCAGGTTTTGACCATTCCGACAACAAAGAACAGAACAAGCAGCGCGAGTCCTATTCCCTGCATGGCGCTGTTGATGCTCTGGATCACTTTCCATATACCGCCGCCTTTGAAATCCTGAGGCGTCGTCGCAATCAGATTCCAAATCTCCGTCAGATAAACATTCCAAGTTGACAGCGCATTTTCGAGCAGCTGAACAACCCAGTTATCAGACATAGATACACCTCCTTCATAGGTTTAGGGGTATGCGATATATACCGCATACCCCTTTTGGATCAGCCGATAATCAGGTTGAGGATTTCCTTTGCAAAGGTGATGACCACACCGCCTGCAAGTGTCAGAAAACCGTTAGCTCTCTGTGACGGATCGTGAGACTTGAACGACAAGCCGACCTGTACAATACCGAGTCCGAGCAGGATCAGTCCGATGGCGCGAATCAGACCGAAAATAAAATCAGACAGATTGTTGATAGCGCTCAGAGGGTCTGACGCCGCAAAAGCGGTTACAGAAAAAGCTGAGAGAACCAAGACTGCCGAAATGATCAAGGTGACATAGAGCATAAAGCCTTTTTTCACCCTGCCGGTCATCGGCAGTCTTTCTCTGACGGTATTCTTTTCGATTTCTTTCATATATGCATTTCTCCTTTTTTACTCAATGTGAAATTTTTCTTCGAGTTCCTCATTGGTGAGCAGCTCATAATTAGTTTCGGGTATCGTTTCAAACTTGCCCGAATCATTATTCCGACGAATGGAAAAAACGGTAAAGGAAGCGATATCATCCTTCGTTTCGCCGTGATAATACGGTTTGACTCCGCCGTCAGCACTCATAGCGATGTTGGGGTGTTTGAGAATATCGTATTTGAGGTCAAGAACCGGACGTTCTCCGCGGATAAACAGAATCGCGTGCTGATTATCGAGCAGACGAACTTCATCCGGTGTCATCAGCTCGCGTCCGCTGATCTGATAGTTGGTAGAGTAGTTGCCGTTTCGTCCCGACGACTTCCCGTAGGTGTTGGTATCTATCGTTTCCTTACCGAGCAGCTTAGACACATATTCGTGTGTCGATTGTTCGTTGCCGCCGAGATAGAGAAACTCATCACAGTTGCCGACAATGGATTCCCATTGCTTTTCAAACAGTGCTTTGAGCTGAGCTAAGTTCTGCAAAATGATACTGACAAAGACGCCTCGTGAACGCATAACCGAGAGGATCTTATCAAAATCATCGGGAAGCGATACATTCGCGAACTCATCCATCAGAAAATGGACAGGAACCTTCAACGCCCCGCCGTGGATATGATCGGCACAGTAGAAAAGCTGTTGAAACAGCTGTGTATAAAGGATAGACACCAAGAAATTGAACGAAGAATCATTGTCGGGGATCAGAGCGAACAGCGCGACCTTCTTCTCTCCGAGAGAATCCAGGTCAAGCTCGTCCACCGAAGTCATCGCCGCAAGACTCTCAAGGTTAAACTTTTCCAGTCTTGCCGCCAGCGTTATCTGAATCGATTTGAGTGTTTTCGGTGAACCGGAGTGATAGTTACGGTAGTATTTGACGGCGATATGCTCAGGATCACGGAATTCCAAGCTGTCAAACATCAGGTCAATGGCTGATGGGACCGGATTATCCTCGTTTTCGATATTTGCCGCCCGCAGCATTTCCATTACCATCGAAAAGTTCTGTTCATCCTCCGGCGCTTCATAATGCAGATAATAGATCAAAGCAGAAAGCAGCATCGACGCAGACGTATCCCAGAACGGATCGTTGCTCTGTGCGCCCTTCGGCGTCGTGGATTTGAACAGGTTGGTAACGAGCTTCTGAACATCGTTATCGTCGTGAAGATACACAAATGGGTTATAACAATGACTTTTGTCCATGTTGATCAGGTCAAGCACCCTGATCTCATATCCCTGCTGTTCAAGAAGGTATCCCGTATCACGGATGATCTCTCCTTTCGGATCAAGGATTACAAACGATGTATTTGCCTGCATCAGATTCGGCTTGCAGTAAAAACGCGTTTTACCAGCGCCCGAGCCGCCGACAACAAGGGTATTGAGATTGCGGCGGTGCTTTTTGGCGTTGATACCGACACTGACGTTCTGTGTCATCAGCTTGTTGTTGCAGTAGGGATGCTGATGATAACGTCTGTTGATCTTTCCGCAGTTTCCCCATCTGGCAGAGCCGTGTTCTTCCCGTTTCCGATAATTCCGTCGGGAGGAAAGAAATATACCGATACCCATACCGTATGCAAAAAGCAATACGAGGACAGTTTTCAGGCTGTCCGAGCAAAGCTCTATGTAAAACGGATGACTGAAAGCGGTCATAAGGCCTTTGAGTATCTCGGTCAATCCTCCTGAAACGGACGGCGCAATTTTCAAAGCCAGCCACACCACGGGAACGACACCGACGAACGATAATATGATAATCGACTTCTTACTGCTATCTCGCACTTGCGTATCCGCCCCGCTCAACCACTTTCATATTCTTGATCGGCGCTCTTCCGACCTTCAGAATGATCTCGTCCAAGGCGTCGGTTGTCTTGCCTTCTCTGAAAAATTGATTTTCTTCTCATACAACGACTGCAAAATCACACGATGCTCATAATCTGTCAGCACAAGGTAATAACGAGGCACTTTCATAGCCGTCACCTTTATCGGGCGTCATCACGGGATCGATAGCTTCTGTCCTGATTCTGCTCCTGACGCTGACGGTAGATCTCATTGGAAATACGGGAATTAATATTTGATGCAGCGAAGCGGATCGACGAAAGCTCCGCACGCACTTCTTTCTCATCCTTATTCTTCCACGAATCAGGAAGCTCCTTGATCGTAAAACGCTCGGACGGAACGCCAAACCGCTTGCAGAGCATATTGGCAACGCAGACAGCATCGAAGGTCATCTCTCTGCGGTCATAAACTTCGCTGTTTACGGAAAGCTCCGCAAACGCCAGCTCAACAGCGACAGACTGGAACAGCTTCACCCCGTCGTTAACGTTTCTCCTGACAGAAAGGACACCGGTTTCGTTGTTGTATTCGGCAACAGTATCGGAAAAGCCGAAGCTGTCAACATTCTCGACCTGTACCGGAGCGGTTTCGAGCATGGCAATCAGAATCTCGCTGGGATTGGTGTTCAGGCTCGGAGCAGTCGGACGTTTAGCGGCAGTAGTCTGGGAGATATCAAACACGGATTTCGGATTATAGAAAACGCCTTTGGTCCCGTTGGTGCGGGTATATTCAGACGGTTCAAGAATAGAAATATGTTTTTCACCCTTCTTGATGCTGACGCCGTCCTCTCCCCATCCCGAAAAATCTTTTAAGCGGGAAGCCGAGGGCATCTGTCTGTAAATGAGCAATGCGTTTGAAGCAGAGTATCTGTCGAGCCGCGCCTGTGTGCTGAGATAATTCTCAAAGCTCTCGGGTCGGTTCATCACTTCCTCTGTTACATCATCGAGCATTTCAAAAAGCTCATTTCGTTCTTGCTCCTTCTTAATTTTGTATTCTTCCTTTGAAAGCGTCGGCCTTTCATAGGAATCCTTTTTGTAGCCGTTCTTTCTCGGCTGATAATGATCGGTCATAACAATCACCTTTCTTTATAATGTTTCTTTTTTGTAGGTTGACGATGAACGGTTTTACCGTTCTTGGATTTGTACGGCTGTTTCATGGGTTCTTTGTACTCTCGTTCGGCGTCCCTGCTGAGTTTCCTGCTCTGTTCCTTATAGCGTTCAAGCTCTTCTCTCACGGAAGGCTTTTTCTCATCAGAGAATCTTGCTCTACCCTTATCAATGTGCGTATCTCGCTGCTCTGATGGCTGCCTTGACGGAGGGCTTTTTTCCGTCTTGGCTTCCGTAGGGTTTTTCATAGTGTATTTCTCCTTCTGAACAGGAATTCCCATCGCTTCCTCATAGATGCGCTGACCTCTGGATTTTACGGGAATATCCCGGACGACCTCCTCACGGTCAGCAATTTCTTTTTCGGATTCGTTGATAATAGACGCCTTATCGACCTTACCGAGCTCGAAGCGGTCGACGATCCTCTGGATTTTGGAACCGTCTTCTTCACGGACGATGATATCCACATCGGCAGTCTGTGAATGATTGGTACGGTCCCGCAGAACATTGTAGAGAACGCCGTAGCGTTTTGCTTGCTGTGTAAACGTCTTGAGATCCTTCTGCGGGATCGAAAACACTTTCAAGGGTTTGCCCGACTTGATCATATTGGTCAGCCGTGCTTTCCCTTTGGTCTTGTTCTCCTGCTTAAGCACCGTATACAGCAGAGCGCCGATATTCTTGGCAGCGGAACCTGTGAGTCGTGCTACGACTTCGAAGCCTTCGAGTGACAGACGGACAACCTGTTCCGCCGCATCACCACCGTTGCTCATAAGACCTCTCCTCCTTTGTCTTGGATTTTTCTTCATCTGCAAGGGCAAGTGAGAGGTTAGAACGTATCTCGTCCGACCTCTCAGCGATCCCGTCGCAGAGTTTTTTCTCCTTGCGGAGTGTTTTGAGCTTTTCGTTGATTGCTTTGATTTGCTCTTTTGCCTCAGACAGCTCTTTTTCATCTGTTTTTCTTCTGATCTTATTTCGCAGGAGCGTTCTGTCGGCAATCAGGGTATGGATCTGCGAATCGACCTTTGCTCTGTATGAGAAAAGCTGCTCCAGCGTTGAGATCTTCTCTCTGCCGAGCAGCCTTGTCTGTGCAGTGATCCTGTCCAGCTTCAGCCAATCCTCACGGAAGATATAGTGAATCTTGGCAGGACTCGTCTGCTTGTAATTCGGAAGATAGCCGAGCTTATAACAGTAGTAGAGATACAGACCGTACAGCCCTCCTACTTTCCTGATTTTATCCTCTCTTGTCGGTAGGTTGTAACGGCGAAGAACGATACGCGGTCTCTGAAACGGCTGTGTTATCATCTTCCGGTAATTCCCGCTCAACCGTTTCATAATGGCGTCGTTTGTATAATCCTCGCCGAGCTTATAAAGACGGATGGGTTTGTCATATCCTTTCGGGATAACGGTCCAGTATTTCCTGTTCGGATTAAACCGGTATCGGTAACCCATCTGTTCCAGATAGTATTTGAACTCGGATAATCCTCTGCTTTTTTCAATCGCTTCATTAAGCTGTTCCCTGACGATGCTGTACCAAGTCGTCATACCCTCTTTTTCAAGTTTGTGATAATAATATGAGGTTGGTTTGATATACTCCGGATCAGGTTTGTAGTAGATACCATATTCCCGACATACCTCATCAGCGATATGTCGGAATTTGATCCAAGCCTTCTCTTCACCGTGCAAACGCTTACCGTCTACAAACGAAATGGAATTGATAACAAAATGACAGTGATACGTATTTTGTCAAGGGTATTTTCTGCCAAAGTTGTTCTTTCCTTTTCGTATAATACGACAAAACCGCCGATAGGTTTTGAAGTGAACCTATCAACGGTTTATTTTTCGTAATGAAATCTATTTTGTTTTCTCTTTTTCAAATCTCTTTACTATTTCGTTTGTTGTAGAAAGCTCATATTCTTTTGTAAAAAACTCATCTCTAAAATAACAAATTGTTTTATCAAGGGTATTTGATCCTATAAACAAAACTATAAAACTCTGTGCAAAAACAATAGGATTGTACAATAATTAGTTTTCGTATATATGGTTAATAAAGATTATTAATTATATCTTCGACAAGCGTAGTTATTTTTGCAGATAACTTAAATAGCGAACATATTTTAACTGGCATCTACTTTATTCAGTAGTTTTTCTATTATAACTGTCAATAAGATATAGTATGTTAGAAAGCGTTATAATATCAAGGTTATCTTCACGATCTTTATAATATAATAGAGATCGAAAATCCTCCAGATACTTTTTTTTACTATATATTGCATCTGGAAATTCAAATCTAGATATAGGTTTTTCCCCTTTTTTATTTAATTCTTCATTAATTTCATACTGCATAAATGATAGCCCAGCAGATATTGCTAATTCATAATTACTGAAATACAATTTTGAATTACTAGCATTATTGCTTTCGATAACTTTCGTTTTTATTACTGAATACATTATTATTGCCGCAACTTTATGAATATCAAGCAGCACAACTTCTTTATTCATATATTTTCTTTTTGTTTCACCGTATTTTTCACGAAAGTATTTTAAAAAAGTATCATATTTATTTTTATTAATTATCGAATTATCAGCGTAATTAGATTGAGCTGATAATATCATTTTTTGCCATAACACTTCTAGTTTCGCAAACATATACTAATCACATCCCTTAAAATAATCAATAAACTGTAAGTCGTGATTATATATCGTATTTAAATCTTTACCGCAATTCATCATCCTAATATTATCAATTTCCTTAATTTCTTTAATTCTATAACTATGTATTCTATTTTTATAGGATTTTATAATTATAATTAAATTAATGATTATTGCTATTACCAGAATTAGAATTGTAATTATCCACATTACTATATTATAATTTTTATCCATATTAATACTTGTGAATAATCCGGCTAACAAAGAGACTACACCAGAGAGAATGCCAAGTAACAATGACATTATACTCATTCCGCTTTTTTTATTAGTTTTTGTTTCGCTAATAGAAAAACCCTTTTCTTGTACATTTGCTAAATCACTTTCATTATTAAGAGCCTCTAATATCTTATAAATACTATCTTGTTTTATATTATTGGGAATATACAAGTTTTCTACAAATTCAACTACTAAATCCTCATAAAACATATCTACGGTTTTCATTTCATCAGGAATTATATTATATGTTCTAGCTACTGATTTGATTATAACATTAAGTTCTTGCTTAGTAGGCAATCCTGAATTGGCAATATAAGGTCTTAGTATAGTTAATACTTCATTGTTTGCTAAAATAATATTTCTTTTATAATCATTCTTTTTCTTGCTATCTAAAACTTTATTCGTAATAAAATAAACTATTATTCCACTAATAATACCTCCTACGATACCAATAACCCATCCGTTTTGTAAAAAAACAAAAAAATCTTTCATGTTGTATCACCATTTAACATAATTAAGGTACATATTAAATCAAACTAGTAAAATTTTTGCTAATTTATCTGTTGAGAAATAATACTCTATTCCTTACATTTGTAAACTTTAATAGATTTCGTAGCTGATGCTTTTGTTTCATATTTTTCAGGGAAATTTTCAATAAGTTTTGTAAGTCGTTCAAAACCAAAAGACCGAACGTCAAAATCAGATTTTACACGTTTTATGTAGAACCCGGCATTACTAATAAAAGCATATCCATCATCATCTTGATATGTTTCCCAGGCTAATCGAAGCAATTTGTGTATTTCATCAATCGGATTAATAGGTTGAGTTTCATCGGATTCCTTTCTTATTCTGTCATTGTCGTCTGATGCGTCCGCATCTTTTGTTTGCACCTTAATTTGCGATTTGTCAATGTTTTCTAACAAAACAAATTCATCACAACTGTTTTTAAAAGCTTCTGGCGTTTTATTTTCTCCTACTCCAATGACATATACACCAGATTCATGGAGATATATTGCTAATGGAGTATAATCGCTATCACTTGATACAATAACAAATCCATCATAAATGCCTTTATGTAATAAATCCATAGCTCCAATAGTTAATGCTATATCCGTAGCATTCTTACCTGTTACATAGTCAAATTGTTGTTCAGGCTTAATTGCTAATCTCTTTAATTCTGATTCCCAGTTTTTAAGATTATCCTTTTTCCAATTTGCATAAGCACGTTTAACAACTATGCGACCATGTTTAGATATTTCTTGAATAACACCTTCCAACTTTGACAACTGAGTATTATCAGCATCTATTAACAAAGCAATATGATCTAAATTGTCCTTCATTTTAATTCCTCTTTTCATATATTAGTTTTATATAAATGGAAGATTTGAATAATTTGCAAACTCCTTTTTTAATACTCTCCACTCTTCAATGAGTACTTTCCCATACTCGTCAATACCCATAATATCAAAAACGAATTGTATGGCATCGTCATAATCGGTTTCATAATACGCAAAAATGTTCTTCTGTGCAATAATAGCTCCTTTAACTATTTCAATCCAATCTTTATCACGTTCTTTACCAAATTGTTTACGTATAACATCCAAAAATAGACTAACTCTAGTGGATGCCGGAGGGTGAGTATAATTTTGTGGTTCTTCTGTTTTCCAATAATTGTTTTTAATCCCAACTAAATAGAATACACATTGTAACGCACAACCAACTAATCGGTAGATCTGATTCTTATCAAATACAATTATATTAATCTTTTGGTCGTTTATCAATTCACTTTCTAACACAGACGTAATATGACAAGCCGAGAACTCATCCGCATCAATTTCCATCACCTGAAGAGTCGTGTTATCAATTTGTGACATTGTGTTTCCCATTGCAAATGATATAGCAGTTTCTCCATGGCGTTTTCTGTATTCTATATGTCCGCTTAACAGATGTCCAATTTCATGAGCAATTATAATTTTCATCGCAATCATTGCGATATAATCTGTAATTATGTTAGTTTCGATAGAATCTGAAATGTAAATTAATGAGCTAATTATTTCCTCATCTTTAACACTACGAATATCAAATTTATGAATTGTTTGATATTTAGGTTCTTCTTTCATGAGGATAGTCCGATAAACACAAGATAGAATAGATGCAAATCTGTAAATTGATAATACTGTTCCTTCGAGAAAAACAATTTTATTCACTACGCCTTGTGAAAAGCAAAATGCGTCTATCTCTGCATTATAAAGATATTCAACATCGCAGTCAATCTTGTGATTTGTTTGAATACATATTTTGTTAAGTAATTCTTTAGTGTATTTTTCGTAATAATCAAAAACAATTACAGGAGTATTTACCGACTTAAAGAAACTAAACGGTGTATTACCGACTAATTTATTAAAATAGGTTATATCATCCTCATAATTGGTACTCATATAAATCACCTATTTTTTTAAATATGTTTTTATCAGATAAAACGTTAAGAATTCTAGTTATTTGTTTATCTGTGCATGTACATTCTTCATCAATTCTAAACCTACATTTATAATTCTTATTACAACACTTACCGTTGTATTTTTCTAACAATTTATCATTAACGTACTTTTCTTTACTACATGCTGATTCTTTAACTATACACTTATGACCTTCTCGTTCGTTTAGTTTTACAATAACTCGTCCGTTTAATCCGATGGCGTTTACAAATAATTGAGCGAATCCACGAGTTAGTGTTATATCAAGTAGTAAAGCTACAACAAAAATAGTTGAAAGTTTCAAGTTAATATAAATATTGGTTTGAGGAACCATAAAGTTCATTATCCCTTCTTTACACTCGGGATATACAATAGAAAAATCGATCTTTTCGTTTTCGTCTAAAAAATCAGTATGGCACTTTATGTATGTTAGTACTTGTTCTGCATCATCCATATTTTCTATACCGTAGTTTGACAATGTATCATATACTTTAGCTTTTGAACCTGAAACCAAAATTCGATTATTAGGGATTTGTTTCATATATTTTACCTCTTTTTTCACATTATATATAAATTATATCATATAAAAACGAATAATAAAATGTATTAAACCACAAAATCATAAAGCTACCAATTGTTGAAAGTATCTAAAAAAACACATACAATTTTGTGAACAAAGAATTTAATTTATTATATAAAAACTCGCCCTAAATCTTTAGGACGAGATCCTTATAATGTGATTATTATTATATTTTCTTTGCTTTTATAACAAAAGCCGTAGGCAACATCAATGCTTTCTTACCGAAATCCGAATCAGCAGCAATCGCCTTTTCTCTGTCAGTTTCTTCCACAAACTGTTCGATAGCAAATCCGTTATTTGCTAAAGTATTGATATATGTACTTAACATGCGATTTGAAAGGATTATTTGTTTATCGCTCATATCCGCACGATACCATTCCTCATTGAAATAGGAATTGCTGAAAACAAGTTGTCCGTTTTCGATTGACACACACTTGTGGATTGGGTGCGACCAGCCGAAAACAAATATCCCATTATCTTTCAGATATGAGTTGATAAGTTTGAATGTAATATCTAAATCTGTACTCCAACCTATTCCGTAAACAGAATAAACAATGTCAAAATAATCTGTCGGCAAACCACATTCCTTTTCCATAGGAGAGCAAATAAGTTGAACGGATAAACCTTTGGATTCAAGATATTCGTTTGTTCTTGCAATTTGATTAGCGGAAATATCTATACCCCATAAATCTGTTGCTCCGCATTTAGCGGCATATTCCAACGAATGACCGTTACCACAACCTATTTCAAGAACTCGTTTTCCCGACAAATCCCCAAGTAAATTAAGCTTATCCTCCGACGGCAAAAAGCCACCCCAACTCGGCAGAGCAGTTGTACCTAAAAAACCACTTCCAATAGTATTCCAAAACTCAATATTTGTTCGGTGAGCAATTTTTGAATCTATATCAACATTCTCAGATTGTCCTAATACCTTACCACCAACAATGTTCTTTTTCGTTGATGTTGCTTCTTTAATCAGTTTCATCATATTTTCCTCAGCTTTCTGTTTATAGTCAGCGTCGGTCAGTTTCTCGCCCGAAAACAACTCATTAAGATTGATTTTCAGAATATCGCAAATTGGTAGCATAAGAGATATATCCGGCATTCCATTGCCGCATTCCCATTTACTGACGGATTTATCACTAATACCAAGTAGCTCGGCAAACTCACGTTGAGTTAATCCTTGCTCTTTCCTCATTTCAGCAATGAATCTTCCGATTTTTGCCTGATCCATACCGACACCGCCTTTCTTGATGATATTATATGATAAAATTGTTGTATATCACACCTACTAATAGTAGAGTAAATGCTAATTCCAATGATTAAAATATGAAGATTCTATTTTCAAAGCGTATTCTTGCTTATTTATGTTTCTATGTATTATTATCATAAATCCTGCTTCATAACAGTAATGATAACTATAATCGACAAGGTTTTTTAATCTTTCTTTATCCGAGTCCAAATTGAATCTTTTATAGTCCTTTTTCATTTCAATACATATCAAATTGCTAAAGCCATAGTTTTCATCGTAACCTCTCTTATGAACAATTAAGTCGACGACGATTTTTTTATAGTTAAGTATTTTGGGGTTATTCTCAATTCCCTCGCTGCCACGATTGTATTCGACATCAACCATATAATCTGCAAATCCAAAATTTTTTAACTCATTTTCCAGATAGCGAGCAAAACGAGCACAAATACATCTTTCACTTAAATCTCTGGATATTAAATATTCTTCTGCTTCATTGAATGTTGAGATTGCTCGTTGAACTAATTCTTTGCATTTCAATTGTCTCTCATTTATATCTTGCATTTCATCCTCCGGCATAATTACTTGTTTTTCGCCAAATACAAGTCAATCGTATCATATATATTGATTTTGCCGCCAACTTCATCAATCGCTTGTTTCATTTCCTGCTCAAACGCAAGTCTTTTCTGTTCCGGCAAAGCGTTATGATCAGAATAAGTTCTGATTAGATTCACATATTCCTCACTTGCCAGCGTTCTTGTGCGCCGATATATTTTTGATTGTATATCAGTGAATCCGAATTGAGCAAGCTCGTTGATTATGACTTGACATTTGGATTCATCAAACTGTATCGGCGTCTTATCATTTGGTCGGTATTTTTGATAAACCGCTATACTTGCACGATTTGTTTCATCGTTTACATTGCTGACAAACGGGTGATTCCAAAACAAAGCGAGAACCCCGTTAGGCTTTATTAATGTTTTGATTTTTGCATAGCCGCTGTCTTTTGGTATCCAGTGAAAAGCAGTTGCGCTGAATATCATATCATAACCGTTTTCGGGTAAATCTGCTTTGAGAAAATCCGAAATAATGATGTTGAATTTCTCGAATGCAGAAAACTTATGTTTGCAGTACTTAGCTAATCTGTCACCTAATTCAACAGCGGTTAGGTTGCAACCCTTTTGAAGAAACGGTAAGGTTGCTTGTCCTGTGCCGATACCGATTTCAAGAACAATACTGCCGGAACAAAGGTTTGCATAATCAAAAATGTCCTCAAAGAGCTCACTCGGATAATCAGGGCGAGTTTTATCATAGTTGTATTCGTCTTTATTAAAGGTAGTCCGTAAGTCCATCGTTATCCCTTTAGCTTTCTCATTGCTTTTGCGTGAATCCTATCGTGCCAGATAAATCTGCGAAAGAGTTTACGCAGCGTCCATTGTTTGTTATAGCTTCCGTCATAGATAATATTGTCAAGATAATGTGGCGTTTTCTCTAATGCCTCAAACGCTCTTTTCCTGCAACCAAATATATCTCCGTCATTATCAGCTTTAATTCCTATTTCACCGAAATAATAATCGTTGACATTCTTAGTGTGTTCATACATTTCATTTGCAGTTCTCGGAACAGCGCCGTAAAAGGTTTCCCTTTGTGGCAAATTCGAATAGTCTTTATTGGGTATGGAATGATAGAGTTGAAGGAAATCGTGAGCCGATTTTAAGCACAATTCCTTTAGTATTTCATATTCATTTTGAGTAAGCGATTTTTTCTCGCTCTCAAAAAGCACATCTGTATCAGCGTCACGGATATTTAATTTACAACTATAATCTTCAATTATTTGTATTACAATATCTTTGGGCAAATTGATGTTTGCCCACTCGCAATAATCATTGATTTCATCAGATACTTTTGAAATTGCAATATCAAGGTTTTCTCCACGAGTAAATGCTCCAACAAAATTTTCAATATACAACAGCATATCGTTGCCGTTATGTTCCCATATACAATTAATAACCACTTCTTCACCTTATCTTTGAAATCGTTTCTATTATTTTTGCGAAAAACAAATCCATATTATTAATGTTTTTCAAAAATGGGATGTGAATAAATACCATTTTTGTTTTCAGATTATACTGCTGAATAAAGTCCAAGCTGTTATAATAAAGGCAGTTACAATATGATGTTCCCGTATTATGTGAAATCTTTGATGAGAGTCTATTTGATTCAAATACACTCTGTAATCGTTTACAATCAAAGTTTGTTTCTATTGCAGTTTTTCCGTTTCTTGCAGTTGTTTCAATATGAACTTTGTTCTTGATGTTCGGTCTTTGTCCAAAACTGAAAATATAGTCATATTTTTCGTTCGCAATCGCATTAATTAACTTTTCTGAATCCTTAACCTTATTGTTCGGCAAAATTAACGTATCAAATCCATTTGATCTTTCAATTAGCTGTTCTGCTGAACTTCCCCTAAATACAGTAAGTAATACTTTTGATTCGATCATTTTTCAATTCATCTTTCAAATAATTTATACTTCAATGATACCATAAAAGCAGAATATTAGCAACAAAAAATGCCGCCAAGCAGGAATTATCCTACTTGACGGCGGTATCAATTCATCGCTCCTGCTCGTGCGGCTTTCTGTTTCTCTTCTGTTGTTGTGCTTGCCTGCGCTGCTGATAAGCGTATTCACGGACGGCTCGCATATCAATATCATCGTCGAGCTTCATATCTGCGTCACGGACGCTGCTGAAAAATGTGCTGCGGGAGAAATGCTCGCCGTATGAATTTGAAATCTGATTGAGGGCATTGCGTTCTTTATTTGGACGAATATCCAAACGAGCCTTTCCAAATTCGCCTGCAATGAATTCTTTGGCTTGCTCCTTGTATTCATCGTATTGCTGTAAGGCTTCGTTCAGCTCGGCGGTGTATTTTTCTTCTCGTTTGTCTAACTCTGCAAGGGCTGATTCCATTCTGTCAAGACTGTCATTGACCGTAGATACATCTTTATCGTCGGTACGTTCCATAGCGATAAGCAAGCGAGCCTTTTCGGATTTCAGTTCTTCAATTTCTTCTGTCAGCTCAGCGATACGACGAACTAAATCACGGTGAGTGATGACCTTGATAACGGGAGTGGATTTCTTCTCGGCTTGAAGCTCCTTCCGTTCTTTTTTCTTTACAGCGATCTGCTTAACAATACCTTTGTAGCCTTCATAATTCGCTTTCAATTCCTTAACATAATCGGTAATATTGCGCTTTCCGATTTTGGTGTGCAGGATATGATAGCTGATAACAATAACCTTCTCACGCAGAGATTCCATCGCTTCGGCAAGAGTGGGCACGGTGTTTTTGACCGCCTGTGAGATCTTCGCAAACGTAGCTTTCAGCTCTCGGAGCAAAGCGTTGTCTACTTTGATTCGACGGTTGATTTCGCAACGGTCAGCTATCAATCCTTTGTGCTCCATAGCTTGTGCAACATAACCTTCGTGAATTGTCGGCTGTTCGTATATCCCTCTGGCGGCGTTGCTGCGGTGGTCGATGCGAGCGTCGGAGCGATTTGCCTCATCAAGATATTTGTTCGTGGTCTGCGCCCAATTCTCACGCCAAGCGATAAGCTGCTCGTCGCTGTTCCAACGGGCGGTGATCGGATTCTGCCGTCCAAATTTTCTGCTTTTCGGATATTTGTTGGCTCGTTCATAGCCGTGCCGCTCCGCTTCTGATGGTGGCATATACACCTTCTTTTTGCCGACATAATATTGATATTGCTTCTCCCAACCCTTTGATTTCGCTTGCAGAAACTCGGCGGCTGTGAAGCCCTTTTCCTCTCCGTTACGCTTGCAAAGGTATTCCTTTTCAGTTTTATACTGCCACTTGCCTTTATCGTTTAACGGTCTGACAGTCAGCATAATATGAGCGTGAGGATTGTGCCCGTCGGTGTCGTGGATGGCAACGTCTGCGCACATTCCGTCCGCAACGAAGTTGCTTTGGATATAACCTGTCAGCAGATTTATCCATTGTTCTTTGCCGAGTTCAACGGGCAGAGCGACAACCAACTCACGGGCGAGTCGACTGTCCTTTGTCTTTTCGGTACGTTCAACTGCGTTCCATAATTCACTACGATCCTGCCACTCTTGCGGAGCGTTTTCGGGTAAAAAGATATGCTCCCATACAAGCCCTTGCTTGCGTGTGAAGTCGTGGAGAACACCGTCATAGTCGTTCAAAATCTTGGAGCAGCTCATATATGCGGAAGCCGCAACAGCGCTTCTGCCTGTACTGCGGCTGATAACTTTTGCTTCTAAATGGTAAATTGCCATTCTTGTAAATCACACCTTTCGGACAGTATTTTTGTTTCTTTTGCAACGTGACGTTGCATCCAATCCGCCTTTGAAAAACTGAGATGGATAGATCAAGTTTCTGCAACGGCGGGTCAAAAAGTATTGCGAAAACGGTTGAGCAATACAGGGTGTCGCCGCAGCGATACCCACGCTGTCAAGGCTGTGGTACAGCGTTGACAATGCGGTTGTCGGACTGGCAACCGCACGGAAGTTGGCGGCTCTGCGGCAGCTTCCGCAAGGCTCCGACGGAGCCGCAACCCTCGGAGAGCGCACGGTTTCAACAAATGTTGAAATACCACCGCTGTCCAAACTTTGCAAGTTTTGGCAGTGGTGAGTAAGTGCGCCCTTCGGGATAAAAGAAGAAACGCTCCGATTACTCGAAGCGTTCCGTTGATAATGATTATTTGATTAGACTGCATAGATAGCTCTCCAACTGTTCTAATGACATCTCCCGTACTTGTGGAATAGCTTTCTCTAAAATAGCACCCTCTTGGATAAGCCGGTGTGTTCGTGCCGCTCGCTCTTTCACACGGTTGCGAGCCTGTGCTTCTTCCAGTCGGTGCTTTGCCTGTATGATTTCTTTTTCTGTGTATTTTAACAATTTGTATTCCTCCAATCAAAAAGGCGGCTTGTGAAATTGCTCTCACAAGCCGCCGCAGCGTTAATTGATTATGCTGTTTTCTTTTGTTCTTGCTCTTTCTTCTTTTGCCGCTTTTTTCTGTTGTAATTCCTGTTACGGCATTTCACACAACAGAATTTAGCATTGGTTGATTTTGAAATAAAGGTCTTTCCGCACTCCCAACACTTTACCTCAAAATTCTTTCCGACAACGTGTTCGCCTGATTTTATTTTCTGGTAAAGCTCCCGTTCATATATACGCTTTTTCCTGAGCTGTTCCTGACGCTTGATTTCTTCCTCGCTCAACTCAGGTTCGGGGATTTCAAACTGTCCGATAAAATTCAGATAGATGTCAACATCCTGCATACGCTCTCCGTCAATATAGTACGGAGCGTGGACGAATATCTTATCAATGAATTCATTTATCATCGGCGTGGTCAGCTCGGAGAAGTCGGTGTACTTTTTCGCCAATGCAAGGAACTGTTCTGCACGGACAGTATCTTCTTCAAAAGTTGATAGCTGTTGTTCGGTCTCGGTCACAAAAACGGACAACTCTTTTTGTTCCACTTCGTATTCCGCAAGCAGGCTGTCAAAGCGTTCCTCGGTGATCTTGCCGACGGCGTAGGATTCATAGAGCTTTTTGATGATTCCGTCAAGCTCGTTGATTCTCCTGCGGCTCTTGTTCAGCTTTCGCTTAGCGTCCTTGACCGCTTCCTTTTGCCGAAGCTGTGAAGCGGAACGAATATCATCTAAGAATTTATCCTTATCCTTGATAGCCGAAGCGCAAGCCGCTTTGATTGTTTCAAGAATGAGAATACGCAGCGCCTTTGTTGAAATGCGGTGTTTAAAGCACACGGCATCTTTCTTGCGAAAACTCAAAGTATAGGTTGAGCAATCATAAGTGTCGCCCGGATACTTTTTCTTTTCGATGTCGCCGCGTGTGCGGTGGTTATACATCTTCGCTCCGCAATCAGCGCAGAATACAAGTCCGGTCAGCGGATTGGCTTCACCAATCGTATCGACACGTCTCGGCGTTTTAATCAGCTTTTGCACAAGCTCCCAAGTTTCTCGGTCAACGATCGCTTCGTGCGTGTCCTTAAAAATCTGCCAACTCTCTTTTGGATTGGCAACGGACTTTTTATTCTTATAAGATTCTTTATGCGTACGGAAATTGACGGTATCTCCCGCGTACTCCTGCTTAGACAAGATAGCTTTTACAGTGGCTTCGTTCCAAGAATACGGATGCGAAATTTCGGTTTTGTATTTCCAAAGTCCCGTGCCGTGCCTTGCGTGATAAGCGGCAGGCGTTTCAATTCTTTCATTATAAAGAATCGTTGTAATTTCGTAAGGTGTTTTCCCCTCGATTGTCAGCCGATAAATACGGCGGACAACCTCGGCGGCTTCTTCATCGATCAGCCAATGGTTTTTATCGTTTGGATCTTTCATATATCCGTAGATAGCAATATTTGTCAGCGGCTTGCCGGATTCGCCTTTGGTGCGACAGGCGGCTTGCTGTTTGCGGCTGAGGTCACGCAAGTACCACTCGTTCATCACATTAAGGAACGGTGCAAATTCGTTACTGTTCTGATCATCGCTGTCAACGCTGTTGGCGATAGCGACAAAATGAACGTGGTATTGGCGGAACATTACCTCGGTGTAAAAGCCTGTCTGCAAATAATCTCTGCCGATTCGGGACATATCCTTGACAAGAACGTGCGCCACCTTGTCGGCTTCAATATCTGCAATCAGCCGTTTCCAAGCGGGGCGGTCAAAGTTGCCGCCCGAATAACCGTCGTCGGTATAGTGGACGAGGTTTTCATACCCCTGCTGCCTTGCATAGCCTTCGAGGTATGCCTTTTGATTGATGATGGAGTTGCTGTCCCCGGCGAGTTCATCGTCACGGGACAGTCTCTCATACAATGCTGTGATTTTTCCTTCAGTCTGCTTTGCTGCCATATCAGGCGCTCCTTTCAGACTGTCGGCTCATTTGTGGTATGCTTATTATACCACAAGCCTCGTCATTTTTAAAGGCTTCATTGCGAACAATTCGCAAAATTTTATCTTCCATTGTTTCGCCGCTCTCCTTGCAGAACACCTTGACATGATAGGTGGTCTTGCCGATACGGCGAATCATAGTTGTATAGTTGTCGGTCAATATATTACCTCCCATTGAAAATTGAAATAGATTTGTGTATAATAAAAGTCAGTCAGTTCCTTGATCAGTAACCCCTAAACTGAAACATTGATAAAAACACCTTAGCTGCGCAAAAATGCTCTCCAAAAGCCGCTTGAACAGTGGCTTTCAGAGAGCAAAAGCGTTACATTTCAGACTTGTTTGCTCGGTGCTTTCTCACACGTTCTGCTGTTTGCCGACGGCGAGCTTCTGCGGCACATTGCTCTGAACAATACGCCTTTCGTCCAACAGAAGCAAAGAGCTTGCCGCATTGTTGGCACTTCTTAGTGGGTATGCCTTTGAACAAAGCGAACAACTCGGCGTCGGTAGGTAATACAGCTTGCTCGTAATACTTGCACAGCTTGCTGTCGGTAAAGCCTACGCTGAACATATAGCACTCCGTTTCAAGCGGCAGGCAGCCGTACTCTTTGCTGTAGTTGGCGCAACATTTAGTAACGTGTTTTCTGATACGGTTTTTATCTCTTTTTGATAATTCTGCCATAACGTTTCCTCCTTCTTTATTGATAGAAGTAATCTGAAAAAAGGAAAACAGATTACCTCTCCATATATAGGAGAAATTCGGTACGGTTTGCGGAACTGTTTTTGAAAAAAATTTAAGAAATTTTGCGGGAGGTGATTTGCGGTGGATGATTACGAGGATATTTTGTCGGAACAGGAAGAAGAACAGCTCGCCAAAGCGTTAGCCGACGAACATCAGGCTGAATTAGAAGTACAGCTCGAACAGGACGAGCAGCCGCCGCAGATTGACGAGCCGCCCGAAACCAAAAAGCTGAAAAGAGATTTACAGCGTGAAGCGCTCGACAGATTGGAGAACGCCGCAAGGACAACCGCTGATTTTCAGAATGTGGTATCTTGGTGGAATCGTCTTGACAGTAACCGTGAGCGCAGGGAGCGTTATCACGAAGTCAGCCGGAGCGGTTTGGATATTCCGCTTGATTACGGTGCCGCGCTTGACGGCGAGGTTATTCCTTACGATGTCAATGATGTGCTGATAAAACAAATCCGCAAGGGCGATTATATTGACGCAATCTTTCATTGTCCGTTTGAGATAAACGAATTGGTGACTGACGGCGAACTTTCAAAGATATTGAACAATTTATCCGATGATCACAAGGAAATTATCTTTAACAATATCGTGCGAGGGACAAGTACAAAAGCTCTCGGCAAAATCAGAGAGCAATCCGACAGAAATATCCGTAAGGTCAGAGCGACCGCCTTGAAGAAGATAAATAATGCATTACTGAAAGTGTTATTGAGCCGCAAAGAAAAAGGGTTTCCTCTCACGATGGAAGAAAAGCAGTTAATAGAAAAAGCCCTTGACGGTAGCAAGGGCAGTTAGTATAATGGTAATATATTATTCTGATTTCAGATTACACTGGTGATAGATATGAGCTTTCAATTTGAACATTCTAATTCAACTTGGGTAAGGTACAGCGAATACAAATGGAAACAAGCTGAGAACGGCAAGCTGTATTTGACCGCTTGCTCCGACGCTCAGCCTACAATATACGATCCGCTGAAAGAATATCAGCAGTTAGTCTTGGACGCTCTGTATATCGGGCGCTTGGGTATGAAGCAGGAGCATGACGATGAAGAAATACAAGCCGAAATAAAAGCCTTTGCGGAAAAGTATGGGCTGTTCGGATTGATGACAGCGTTACCGACCACACCTTCCTTTATGGACTATGAAGCGGTGTATCTGCCGAAGAATCGTTTTATCAAAAAGGAAACGATGTCAACCGAGAAATACCTTGCTTTATTTTTCCCATTTGACAAACCTGATGTAGTAAAACGCAGTGTGGAATCGTTATGGAATATAGAAGGCGACAATATGATGATGGCGCTCGCTATGACAATGAGCGACAGACCGATGGCGGTCAATATGAGCTTTCAGCGTCAGTATGCCGAGAGCTACGAGTGGATGAAGCAGGTGTTTACCGATTGGGCGTTTAATGCCACAACAGTGTTTCTGTATTACAATGACTATAATAAGCTGGACGATGACTACAAACAGCTTATGCGGCAGAGTATCCGTGCGTTTGACGGTAACGCTCCGAGCTATCACATTGAGCTGCTTGAACAGCCTACGCTTGTATGGGATTTCCATTCGCTCTTGCTCGGCATTCAGATGATGTTGTCCTTTATGCTGACCGATGAACACAACCCTCTCCGATTCTGCAAGCAATGTATGAAGCCGTTTATTGCTTCCAGACCAAGCGCTGTCTTTTGCAGCCCTCGATGCAAGAATCAGTATAACGTGTATAAGAACAGGGCGAAAAACAAAATGACTGATGAAGATGAAACGAATTAATTGATAGGGTGATAGATTATGGCAAATGAGATTATCATAAACAACAATAATTCAAAGAGCACATATAATTCCATACGGCGCAGCATTATTTCTGCACAGCAAAAGGTTTATACTGCGGTCAATTCCGCTATGGTTTTCGCTTATTGGGAAATTGGCGAGCAAATATATAAAGCCTGCGGGGAAAACGAAAGAGCAGAGTATGGCAAGAATCTTTTGAATTATCTTTCCGACAAGCTGACTGCGGAATTCGGAAAAGGATACAGTGTTCAGGGACTTCGCAATATGCGGCAGTTTTACTGTACATATCCAATTCGCTCCACACTGTGTAGCGAATTGAGCTGGTCGCACTATCGTGTTCTGATGAGAATTCCGGATAAAACCACCCGTGAGTTTTACACGGAAGAATGCGCTAAATCTATGTGGAGTGTACGGCAGCTTGAAAGACAGATACATACGATGTATTATCAAAGACTGCTTGCGAGCCGTGATAAAGAAAGCGTTGCGGCAGAGATTCAGACAACAGAGCCTAAGCCCGAATATGAAAAAGCAATCAAGGATCCATATGTAATGGAATTCCTTCAAATCAAGCCCGATACTCATGTTTATGAAAGTGAAATTGAGCAGGCTTTGCTTAATCACTTGCAGGAGTTTTTACTTGAACTCGGACGAGGGTTTTCATTTGTTGCAAGACAAAAGCGATTTACACTTGACGGGCAAGATTTCTTTATCGACCTTGTCTTTTATAACTATATTCTGAAATGCTTTGTCCTTTTCGATCTGAAAACAGGCACATTAACCCATCAGGATTTGGGACAAATGCAGATGTACGTCAACTACTACACAAGAGAATTGATGAACGAGGGCGACAATCCTCCGATCGGTATTGTTCTCTGTGCCGATAAGAGTGATGCCGTAGTCAAATACACTTTGCCGGAGGATAACAATCAAATTTTTGCTTCCAAGTACTTTACATATCTTCCCACGGAGGAAGAGTTTAAGAAAGAGCTTAATCTTGACGATTATGCAAAACTGAATTAAATTTATCTTTGATATTATAAGCTCCTGCAAGAACAACAACTTGCAGGAGTTTTCACTTTTATGAGTTATATATTACATAATTGAAATTGATATTACGGTGTTCACAAAATTGTATATGTTTTTTCGTGCTTTTTCGACAAGTTTTAGCTTTAAAATTCTATATTAATAAGCTGTCAAATTATAAAAGAAAATGATATAATAATAATAAATACTTGAAAATATTTATGAGGCATTAAATGAATAATGTTATAGATTATTTCAGCAAACGTGCATCTGTATATAATAGTAGTGATTGGGTTAACGACAAAGATATTCTCCATACTATTTTAAAGTGTTTGAATTCAACAGAAGCTAGTTTTTTAAATATATTAGATTTGGGAGCAGGTACTGGTGCAGTATCAAATTATTTACTATATAATCTCTTATCAGATACAAGAATAGTGGCTTTAGATGTATGTGCGGAAATGTTGCAAAAGAATTGTGAGCAAAGAATTCTAAAAATTTTATCGTCGGCAGAAAAAATGCCGTTTATTGATAATAGCTTCGATGTTATTGTGTCTAGACAATGTATGCATTACATTGACGATCTGAATAAAGCTATCGATGAAATAAAACGAGTATTAAAATGTGGAGGAATATTCGTCTTATCACAGTTTGTTCCTCTTGAAACTGAGACAAAGAATTTTTGGATAGATATGATGAAGGTTAGGCAACCATTGCGAAAGAATTTTTATTCAGAAAAAGATTGGATTGAGTTGTTCATACAACATGGATTTAGTGTTAATTCAGTTGAAAGATATTCCAAACCATATTCAATTAAAAAATGGGCTCAAACATATAATGTAGAACAAAATGTGGAGATATCACCGTATCAGACTATATTAAAAAACGCTCCCATAGAATATATTAAGGAATACGGAGTTAGAGAAAAAAATAACGATATTTTGATTAATAGTTTCGGAGTTACAATATCTTTTCAAAAAGATAAATAGTATTGAAAAATTATTGAATTAAGGTGGTATTTTGTTATACAAAATTCTTAAAAACATTATCTCTTCTATTACAGTAATTGTTGCCATCGGATATTTGGTATATAGCATAATTGTTAATGCAAATTCTCTTTATGAATATATGATATTGTCATTATTGATTCTAATTGCAACAACATTTATTATAGAAGGATTAGATGAAAAACGAAAATGGAAAAGCATAGATAATGACATAGTGACTAGAATTTCCAGCATATCTGATTGCCAAATATATACTTATAATAATACAAAAGAATGGGTGCAGAAAATAATAGAACTAACGAAGGAAGGTTCACATTCCTTTGATTCCGCTGCACTTGATAGTGCAACAAGAAGCAAAGCTAAATCACACTATTCTAGCATTTGGAATTATTTAAATATGTGCAGTAAAGAAAAAAGAATTACTTTTAGGCATATTACGCGTGTTAGAAATAATAACTTCTTAAATCTGTTATATCGGATTCATTCTGGGAATTCAAAAAATAATAGTTACTTTGCTTATTATGAATTGCCCAATAGCTTTTCGTTTCCAACTTTTGGAGTAATTGACGGGAGATATATTGCAACTAGAAGTCCATACCAACAAGGAGTTACTCCATGTTATATGATAATTGATAATACAAAGATATCAAAATTTTTTATCGATTATTTTGAAGACCTTTGGAATAGTTCAAATAAACTTGAAAAGGTTTCTCAATTAAAAGACATATACGAAAAATTTGAATCTGGATATACAGAAGAAGAAAAAAAGAACTGTCTTGAATTAATCAAAAAAATTGAAAAAGAAGGCATCGTTGATGATATTTGATATTTGTGAGTTGAATAAAATATCAGATGATACGAATATCTGGGGAGGAAAAGCTGTTTCTATTTGCAAGTTGATGAATAACGGCTTTCGCGTTCCAAAAGGTATCGTTCTCTCAACAAAAGTATTTGATAAATATCAAAGCAAAACGCTTATCATTAATTCATTGGAAGAAGAATTGAATAGAATTTGTAAAGACTTTTTTAATTGTAATAATTGTGGATTAATTATACGATCATCTGCAAACATTGAAAGCGGTAAAGAGTACTCATGTTGTGGAATATTTGATACATATGTATATAATCCATCATTTTCAATAACTCATTATGTAAAAAAAGTCTGGGATTCAGCTTATTCAAATTTTGCTATCGATTATTGTAACAAGATTAATTATCCAAGTTGTAAAATTAAAATGGGAGTAATAATTCAAGAAATTTATATAGGTGATTATAATGCAGTAATTCAAACACACGATATAGTTAATAACAAGAATCGTATTGTTTTAGAATATAAAAGTGGTGATATTGATAGCGTTGTAAATGGATTTGTAGATGCAAATACCGTATTTATTGATTATGAACAAAGTAATAGTAAAAGTTTTTCGGATGCGGTTTTGAAAAAGAGAATAATATGCCAATTAATCAACGATTGTTATAAAGCTGAAAAAGTTTTCAACTCTCATGTTGAACTTGAAGCACAGATTCATAATAACAATATTTTTTATGTACAAGCTAGAGAAATATAATAGGAAGTGAGTAAATGAAAATCAAAGGATTGTGTGTTAGTTGTGGTACAGCAAAAGGACCGGCTTACATTATAAAAAGCGAGAACAAGCAAAGAATAAGTGATATATCCTTATTGCCAAATACAATTCTGGTAATGAAATCATTAGATAGAAGTATTCTAGTTAACCTAAATAAGAATGTTATAGGTGTTGTAGCAGAACACGGAAACATAGGAAGCCATGGTTCAGGGATACTTCGACAGTTAGGTATACCTTGCGTTCTCAGAATAAACGGAGCAACTGAATTACTAAAAAACGGCGAGTTAGTAGAAATCTGTGATGCTGAAAACTGTATTATTTGTTTTGATCAAAAAGGAAATAACGATCAGCAAGAGCTAAGCAAAAATACAGACTTCGAGTACCAATCAATTTCTAAACCACAGTTTAGCATAGATGAGATTCGTCCAGTTGAAAAGTGGATAAAACCAAGGCCTGGAAGAGTGTATCAAAAGCTACGTTATGATATTATTAGTGATGTATATGTGTCTAGCGTGGAATACATTTATAAAATGCCTTCAGCATTAACAAGGCAAGATAGCAATGGCGTAATTGAAGTATTCGGCACACCTAGTCTACCAGATTTGTGTAGCTTTGTTTTATGTAATCCTTATTGGCTAATAGAAAAAGCTAAGGAACGCTCCACTGAGTTTAATAGAATAAAAAATGACATGGCAAATCTTTTGAGATATGACGATTGTAATAGTGTTAATGATATTTGCTATGTTTTTAATGAATCAGTTAGACTATATAAATCAATTTTTAAATACTTATTTCTGTCACAAGTTACATCCGATGAAATGCTTGATATCTATCTTGATTTTTTGAATTTAATCACAGGAAAAGAAATGTCAAAGGATGTGTTTAATCTTAGGTCAGATTATGTTGAAAAGAGCTTGTCATCAGGACATGATCCAGGCGGATTTCAAAAATGGGGCGAGAATGTAACACCACATATATGGGATGGTGAAATTGATTACACCCCTTTCCCTATAGATAATAGCATCATAGATAAAATAGAAAACTCAGAAGCAGATAATCAGAGATTAATGAGAGACTATTCATCCTTTAGAGTTGTTATTCCACTTATCTATCAACTGTCAGAAGAGTTTTTTTATATGTCTAAGAGTATAAACTCTTTCCTAAACTGGAGTATAGTAAATCTTCACAGATTATTATCTCAGAAGAAACTATTAAATTCCTCACTAAATGATTTTTATAATATACCTCTGAATGAGGTGTTTAAATACATAAAACTATTAAAAGGAGATTATAGTATGGACAACAAATTTATGGAAGCTTTTCATCCTGATGAAACTTTAGTAAAAGATTTTCAACATTGGGTTGTTCTTGTTAGGGAGAATCAATTAACTCTAGGAAACTGTTATTTTGTATTGAAACGTGAGATTCCGTTTTTTGGTCAAATGAATTCTGAAGAAAGTGCTGAATTAAGTTGCGTAATGAAATGGTATGAAGAAAAGTGCAGATTATTATTTGGTGCCGAGAAGTTTAATTATGTTGCTGCAATGATGAGGGATAATTTCGTACACTTTCATGCTTTTCCAAGATATTCAAAGCCTGTATCAAGATACGGTATTGAGTGGAAAGATGATAGATGGCCCAGATTACTTCAATTTGGTCCAAGTGTATGTGAACCAAAGTATTATCAACTGATAAAAGAAGATTTAAAAGAAAACTAATGCCACGAAATAAATAATATCAAAAAAGTTTTAAACTATATTTGCCCGCTGTCAGCGATCATGCTGATAGCGGGCTTTCCTTATACATATACAATTTCATTCAATACGATTTCTTCGGCGCGGTTGCGGATATTATTCATACGCTGTACCCACGCCATTTGGTCGGCAGCTTTGAGTGCTTCGGTAACTCCTTCCTGATTAGCCATAGCTTTTACAAGGCTTTCCATTCGCTCGCTGCATTCTTCATCAATTTCCGCTAAATGTTCGGACAGCTTGCAAGATGTAAGCAAGTTGGTATAGAGAATTGGACGATGCTTTTTGAGATAACGCCTGCGGCGCTGTCCCCATACGCCGATGTTATACTCCGGCTGTTTCGGCATTTTCAGATTTGGGAGCAAGTAGTCTCCCTTTTGGATGTAAGTACCGCCAAGCTGTTCAAAAATAGTTTTCTGTTTCATAATAGGCTCCTTTCGTGATAATGGTTTCAACAGTTTGGATGAATATTAAACTCCTTTCCTACAACTGCATTTCAATTCACCACAAATGAGCCGCAGTCATATGTACTAAGGTAGTAGAAACTACCCTTTACATAATAGCTCTTGCAGGTGATGCGTGTTCAAATGGGTAGTAACAACGACCTGAAACCGCTCGCCCCACACACGGCGGGCAAATTCCATTCCTACCTTCTGAGCAAGCTCAGGAGATATCTTTTGTTCTTTGAAGCTCAGATAACCGTGATACGCCTGTATACCATCAGTCTTACCATAGAGCAGCTTAATATTGATAAACTGCTCTCGTGCAAAAGACGCATCACAGTTGATTCCATCAACAAACAGCGTTTTTTCTGTTTTTTCTTCGTCCTTTGCATAAGCAAGAACATCGGCAAGAGCCTGATATTGTTCTTCGCTATACTGTTGTTTCCTTTTTGTCTTTGCCGGATTCATAGCATAGTTAATTATTCGGTCAAAAGAATAATTAACTGTCCAAATTTTACTTACTGCCATTTCAGGTCACTCTTATCCGGACGGATGAAACGGCGCTCCAGATCTGCCCTGAACCTCTGCCACGCTTCTGCTTCTCTGTACAGCATCGGAGCGTCAATGAAGTTCAGAGAGTTTGCCTTCTTCGCCAGCTGATTGATGTTGCTGCTGATCAAGGATAGCTTATTCATCGCGTCAAAGAATGACCGGTCAGGTTTTTCCTTGGGGTGATAGCCTCTGAGCAGTAGGCGAATGAGCGCGGCTTCTGACATACAGGCACACTCAGCTTTATGACGGAGATCGTCGGCGTCGTCTTTGGAGAACCAAAACTGTTTTTTGATTCCTTTTCTCATTATGATCACTTCCTTCTTCCTATGGGGGTTATTAGGGGACGGCTCCCCTAACGAGCTTTTTACCGTTCGGACTCCTGTGGGAGTACGAAGGATCTGCTTGCTACGATTGAACAGAGTTCTTCCGAAAATCAAATCAAAAGCGTCATCAGCGTGCATCGCCGCGGTCCTGAGGCTTGATCGGGACAGCGAGAATCTCACCGTTCACTCGCATAAAAGTCTCCAGATATTGGAATCGTTTTGTGTATTTTTTGATCATTTCGGGAGTCAGACTCTCAAAATTCTCCGATTCATACGGTGCGTTTGCCAAGAAGAAATTTCCGGCGATGATATCAAGCATCGGTCCTCTTTTCCCGTCACTCTCATCATAAATGGCACGGTTAAGAGGCAGGCTGCTGAGCTTCCCTTCCTCATTACAGATAATAGCAACCTCGTCATCAAACGGCATCAACTCTTCAATATATCCACCGACGAGCTGCTGCATATCCTTCAACTCAGGCTTGATATACTTCACCTGAGGAGCCTCACCCGCTGCGATATACAGAACGGCTATTGTGTCGGGAGTCGAGATATCCCGCGTCTTTTCCGGCTCAAATCCGATCTCTTTATATCCGAAAGAATCGCAGAAATAGAAGCCGTTTTTCACATTGTCGGCGTCTGATACCTCTACGACGTCTGATACAGATAACGACCTGCCGCGATAACTGTCAGGCTGATCGTGATTAAATTTCCTGTATACATCTTCAAGGGTTTTGCAGTCGATTTCGCCGCAGAAAACCTTATCATAAAGCTCGCTTTTGATTTCTGTACTACCGAAAAGATGCTTCATCTTATCAAGACTCACAAACGCATAGTGTTCAGAATCCCGTTCAGTATTGATCTGATAAATACTGATTTTCATAATGTCTCACCTTCCTTTTTTATAAAATTTTTTGTTTTATCTTTCATCACGGCTGCTTCGGCTGCGGTCGGAAATATCGTCCTCAACCTCGGCAGTCTCGCCGCTGAAGAGCTCAGCGTCATCCTTTCTGTCCATATCCAGTAAAGCGTTGAGCTCGTTCAAACGGTTGGTTTTTGTCCGCAGTTCTTCTTCCTGCGGAAACGGTTTTTTGACCTCGACCTTTGCGGTCTCATACTGCTTTTGGATATTTTCAAGATCGGATTCCATCAGCTCCAGCCGTTTTTCCAAGCCTTCAAGGACATTATCAAGACGGGTGATATTGCCGAAAACATCCGTTCCGAGTTCAACATCGTGGCTGATCCTGCCCTTAAGTCTGATCTCATAATGACGGGAGATCGTATCGAAATACAGCTCCATATCAAAGCCGCGATAAGAACCGAGATGAAAGGCATCGGATGACTGCATCGCTTTACAGGCGTCAAGAATTGCTTGTCCCGCTTTTGCTTTGTCATCATAAAAAACGCCCTTGATCTCCATTCCGACGAAAGCGTCGTTGATGGATTTCGGGTACTGCTGTACTATCCGTA
The DNA here is from genome assembly GCA_964588105.1 of uncultured Ruminococcus sp. Classification (GTDB taxonomy): domain Bacteria; phylum Bacillota; class Clostridia; order Oscillospirales; family Acutalibacteraceae; genus Ruminococcoides. Next base: position 59,021 of record CAZPOG010000001.1, read on the forward strand.
TATTCTCTTTTAACCCTTCGATCGCTCCTTTTACGGATGAGATCTTCTGAGGATAATACTTCAGGATTTTATCCTCGAGATCATACTTTTCCGACAGAAAGCCTGCCTTGATCAACTGCAGCTTCTGAACGTCGATATCCAGCTCCATCTTCTCCTTGATGAACGGATTACCCGTAGCCAGCATTTTGATTTCGGCATATGACAGTGCCATGAGATCAACATCTTCTGCGGAGCGCACGGGCGTTTTGGAGGTCATAATCTGAGAACAGAACTTCTGTTTGCTCTCGACGAGCTGATACAGATATGCGTCAAAAGTCTCTTCGGTAACATAACGATAGATATCCACTTCATCGTTTTCATTACCCTGACGGATGATGCGGCCTGAACGCTGTTCCATGTCGCTCGGACGCCAAGGACAATCAAGATCGTGCATAGAAACAAGCTTATTCTGCGCGTTGGTTCCGGCGCCCATTTTCTGGGTGGAGCCAAGCAGAATCCTCACCTCTCCCCTGCGCACCTTACGGAACAAATCAAGCTTCTGCGCCTCGGTCTTGGCATCGTGAATAAAGGCGATTTCGTTCTCGGGAATACCGCGTGCGATGAGCTTTTCCCTGATATCCGTATAGACTGAGAACTCATTTTTCTTCGGTGTGGAAAGGTCGCAGAACAGAAGCTGAGTGAGTTGTTTCTCAGCCGTTTTCTGCCAGATATCATAAACATTCTGCACACAGGCGTTGACCTTGCTGCCTTCAAAATCAGGCAGAATCGGATTGAGCAGACGCTGGTCCAACGCGAGTTTTCTGCCGTCGTTGGTAATATTGAGCATATTATCCACGCTGGCGTCGACCATCCTATTACGGATTTTTTCCGCTCTTTTGGCAAGTCCCGCGACCATATCCTTCTGGACCTGAGACGGTTTGACGGCGATATTATGGTAGTTTGCTTTCGGAACAGGCAACTCAAGCATATCCGAAGTCTGGATATCTGCCACCTGCCGAAACATTGACATCAACTCGGGAAGATTATAAAAACGGGCGAACCGCACCTTGGAACGATAGCCGGTTCCCTCCGGCGTCAGCTCAACTGCCGACACTGTTTCACCGAAGGTTGACGCCCACGCGTCAAAGTGCTGGAGGTCATTCTTCACAAGCGTTTCATACTGTAAATACCGCTGAATCGTATACAGCTCCACCATAGAATTAGAGATTGGCGTTCCTGTGGCAAACACGGTGCCGCGGCTGCCTGTCAGCTCATCGAGATACCTGCATTTCATAAAAAGATCAGAGGACTTCTGCGCCTCAGTCTGCGCGATTCCGCCGACATTTCTCATTTTTGTATACAGATACAGATTCTTATAGTAGTGGCTTTCATCGACAAAAAGGCGGTCGACACCTAATTCCTCGAAGGTGACGACATCATCCTTGTTATCCTGTGCGTTGAGTTTTTCGAGCTTTGTCCGGATCGCACGGCGGCTCTTTTCGAGCTGCTTTACCGTGAATTTATCACCGTGATTCTCGCTTAATTCAAGAATACCGTCGGTGATATCCTCCAGCTGTCTTTTCAGCATTGCCTTCTGACGTTCTATGCTGATCGGGATTTTTTCGAACTGACTGTGACCGATAATCACTGCGTCATAGTCGCCTGTGGCGATCCTTCCGCAGAACCGGCGTCGGTTTTTCTTCTCAAAATCCTTCTTGGTGGAAACTAATATATTCGCGGCGGGATACAACTGTAAAAACTCCGCCGCCCACTGTTCCGTCAGGTGATTCGGCACCACAAACAGCGATTTATTGCACAAACCGAGCCTCTTGCTTTCCATTGCCGCCGCAGCCATTTCGTAGGTCTTACCGGCGCCTACCGCATGAGCGAGCAATGTATTTCCTCCGTAAAGGATATGAGCCACCGCGTTACGCTGGTGCTCCCGAAGCGTGATCTCAGGATTCATACCGACAAAGCTGATATGAGATCCGTCGTATTCTCTCGGACGGTATGTGTTGAATTTATCGTTATACAGACGGCACAGCCGTTCCCGGCGTGACGGATCAGACCATATCCAGTCCTGAAAGCTCTGCTTGACGTTTTCCTGCTTTGCAAGAGCAAGAGCTGTTTCCTTCTTGTTCAAGACAGGTTTACGCTTGCCGTTGGGTTCTTCGATGTAATCGTAGATCCTGACGTCTTTCAAATTGAGCGTCTGTTCAATGATCTGATAAGCGTTGATCCTGTCTGTCCCGAAGGTGGAATATGCCTTGACATTTGTTCTGTCATATGTTTTGTTTTCTATATTCCATTCTCCTGTCAGCGGCGAAAAATGAACTTTGATTTTCCATCTGGCGTAGTATGGCGTGTCCAGCAGATCATAGATAAAATCCTGTACATCCTCGATCGGGAGCCACGTTGCGCCGAGACGAACAGATATCTCGGACGCCTTCAGATCTTCGGGCTGTACCTTCTCCAGCATTTCCACATTCACTGCGTAATCCTGTGGATATAACTGAGCAGAACGCCGAGCAGTTTCAAGCTTCTCGCGGACATTGCCGGACAAATACTCATCGCTCGTCAGATACTTTTGAGAGCTGCCTTCGCTGCCGTTGCCGTACAAAGGATTCAAAAAGATAACACCTTTCAGATCCTCGCAGATCTTTTCCTCGGACAATCCCGAGAGCTCGCACATATATCCCATATCTACACGGGCTTTTTCTTCCATAGAGACCGCAAGCGCCTCCGAAGCGGTATCCACAGACACGGTCGGGGTATGAGGCTTGATCGTCCTTTTGGTGAAGATATCCGCTTTTCGTTCGAGATTGCCTTCTTCATCCAGTATCTCCAATGCAGATATGAGTGAATAGGAGCTGTCCATCGAAAAAGCGGCGGTATTGGCTCTGGAGTTGATCAGACCGTATTTCTTTGTAAACCCATCATAGAGAGCGTTCAGCCGCCTTTGTTCAGCTTGAACTTCCGTATCCGGATAATCGTTCAACTGCATTTCCAAGAGTGTACGAACGCAGTCGCGGATCGGTATCATCCCTTTGATACGGTTCTTTGCTGTCTCGGAGATATCTATCGGCGTCATCCGGCTGTTCTCACGATAGTAGATCTCTCCGTCAAGTATCGTGAAAGAGAAATTCCTGACGTCGGGATCAGCGGGGATCGAGTTATCTTCCTCAATATCCCCGTCAAGCTCATAATCGACGATCTCTCCGTGGATATTGGCAACAGCTTCATCAAGAAGCTCTTTGAGATCGGTACCCTCATACGGGACACAATCAGGCGTCATTCCAAAACGTCCCGACACGAGTTTCATCTCGCCGAGAATCATTTCAGGATGCTCAATGAAATAGCTGTTCATCGTAATACCGTTTTCATCGGTACCGAGATGAACCCACGAAGGCTCTATGTCGATAATACGGTCTCGCTTTTGCAGGATCAGAATATCCGACACGGCGTCTGTTCCCGCGTTTCCTCTGAAGGTATTGTTGGGTAACCGGATCGCGCCGAGCAGATCCGCCCGCTGCGCGATATATCTTCGGACAGCTGGATTTTCTTTATCCATCGTACCGCGTGAGGTCACCAAAGCCATCACTCCGCCCGGACGCAGTTTGTCCAGTGATTTTGCGAAGAAATAGTCGTGAATCAGAAAATGATGCTTATCGTACCGCTTATCTGAAACACGCAGATCACCGAAAGGAACATTGCCGACGACCGCATCAAAGAAGCTGTCGGGTATTTCTGCCTGTTCATAAGGCTGTGCCGCTATGGAAGATTTCTGATAGAGCTGCTGGGCAATTCCTGCAGAAACGGTATCGATTTCAACACCGAAAACGCGGCTTTCGCTCATAGAAGCGGGCAGCATCCCGATAAAGTTACCGATACCGCAGGAAGGCTCCAAAATGTTACCGCGTTGAAAGCCCATATTCTCCATAACCTTGTAGATAGCTGAAATGACAGCAGGAGGCGTATAAAACGCGGTCAGGGTGCTCGCACGGGCAGAAGCGTATTCTTCCTCTGTCAACCCATTGAGCAGTACATTGTATTCCGATTCCCACGACGGATTATTCTCATCAAACGCTTCGGGAATACCGCCCCATCCGACATATTTAGAGAGGATGACCTGTTCTTCCGGTGTCGCAAAACGGTTATCCTTCTGACAGGATTTCAGTGTACGGATTGCGTTTATATTTCGGTTAAAACGCTCTTTCTTTCCGACTGTCTCCACTTCGCTTGAAGCAAGGTCAAATGTATGGCGCTGAGACATCGGGATTTCGGGATGGAGATCAAAGGTTTGTGCTTTAGTTCTCGGCTGCTGCTCCCAAGCCGGGATCAGTTCGTCAGCATTTTGCGTCTGCACAGGTTGTCCTGCGATAGCTCTTCTGACTAAATCCGCTTTTTCTCTGCGAAAAACGGGATATCCGGTCTCTCGTTCAAAGGTGAGATCTCGCAGTAGTACCTCTCCGCGTTCACTGACGTCCTCGATTTGAAAATCACGGTCGTCGATCTGAACCGTTCTGCCGATGTGTTCTGCTGCGATTACATCATCCGGTCTGAGATCGATCACTACGGAACGGAGCTTTATTTCGTCGGAATCGACTTCTTTTTGCTCATCTATTCCCTCGTAAAACGGTGCAAGTTCTTCCTCGCTGACATAGACAAGATCACCGAATTCCATTTCCTGTAAACCTTGATCCACCAACTCCTGCAAGGAATCAAATGATTCTGTACGAACGACTTGTTCGTCAACCGTAGTTACGATACTGAAATCCTCAAGATCAGCATAAGACTGTATCTCATGTGATCCGTCCTCGGTTTCGGTATACGCTAAATTTACTTTTGACAGATCATCGAAATCAGCGCTGTGGTGAAACTCCCTATGGCAAAACTCGTTGATGAGGTCCTTTGCTCGTTCAAGCATTATGATAAGCTCTGATTGTCCTATTATCGGACTGTCTACGATCTCAAAGCTGCGCAGAGGGTGCGGCAGATCATCGACATAGCTGTGCGGAACAACTTTACCGTCTTTGTCCCGATACAGATAAAGGGACATGATTTCATAAGGACTTTCATTGATAATTGCACTGCCCAATCTCGCAGGATTAGTAAATTCAATTGAATCATCAAATGAACCATCCGGCTTATAATAATCAATCCTTGCAATCGGATATGAATTCACGGGACGCTCATCGCGGTCGGTTACTATATTGATAACTTCACCGGTTTCTTTTGTGACAGCGACATTCCAGCCTCTGTCGAGAAGCATATTCGTGTAAGAGTCAATGACCGCAGCGGGGAATCCAACCATCGGCACACGTTCGGTGTTATTTCTTCTTCGGCTTGTCAGCGTCAGCTCGAGCGCCTGAGCAACAGTCACAGCGTCGTCGCCCATGATCTCGTAGAAGTCTCCGATTCTGAATAATAAGATGCTTTCTGGATTTTGAGCTTTCAGCTCGAAATACCTGTCGACGGAAGAAACCGGTACATCTGATGCTGTTTTCACCGACTCAGGTTGTGGGGGTGTTTTTTCAGCGACACGCAGGCTGTTATTCAGAGGATTCTCCTGAACCCTCTCATCGAACTCAGCTCTCGGCATTTCCTTGTTGAACAAAGGAAACTTCGGATCAAAGAGCATAACACGGTCTTCGTCAATAGACAGGATCTCATATCCCGTCGAGCCGATATATACCGTATCACCGAGGTGGTATTGATACTCGTATTGCGTATTCCGTTCTTCGGGGGCGGTTTCCATCTCCATCTGACGGCGTCGCTCTTCTTTACGGCGGCGAATTTCTTCTGCGGTCTCGGCACGGAGCTGCTCCTGTTTCGTCAACCATAAAGGATAAAACTCACGTTCTCTGTCGTTGAGGTATCTGCCCATCTTGATCAGCTCGGAAATACGGCGCTCCACCTGATTCCATTTCAGTAAGATCTTAGGAGCGTTATCGCCGAAACCGCGCATCAGGGTAATACCTTTGCCATTATGATCTTCATCGATGCCCGTTCCCGTCAACACCGGATACGAGCCGCCGATACCGTATTCATTTTTCAGAAAACGGATGTTTTCATCCCGTGACAGGCTCTTTTGGAACTGCTCATAGATACGGAATTTTCCCTCTTCCACACCGCTGGCTTTTTCGGTCAGGACAGCGTCTATGATCTCCTGAGAAAAAACAAAGGCAGAAGATTTCTCTTCTGCGCTGTCTGATATCAGATCCATTTGTCCTTCAACGGACGGTAAAGGCTTTGCCGTATCACGAAGCTCGCCAAGCAGCCGCATCCCTTCAAAGTATGCCGCAACAACTCTCCAGTCAAAATAACTCTCTGCTGTTCTGGCGTTATAGCTGCTGCCTTCCCAAAAATGCAGTACATTAAGATAGGTTTTGTAACCCATTCTTCTTCCGTCGGGGATCACGATCTCGGTATAGTCATTGTTGAAAATACTTTTGATGTATTCAGTCCGTCTGTCGTCATCTCTGACGGATTCAAAATAGGCGGCGATCTGAGATTTGGTGGCTTTTAAGTGAGGCGTCGAAAGCAAAATCGCCTTAATATCGCTGTCTTTTGCTAAGAAATCCAAATCTCGTCTTTCGTTTTTACGGTCAAAGGATTCAGGATTTGTATCGCCGCGGACATACTTCTCATCGGAAATAACAGGATCGCTGATACGGTGATTCAGCGCGTCGACGACCTTATCGTATACAACGTTGATCTCGCTGTCGTTATCATTCCGGTCGTAACTCTCTGAAAAGAAATCCAGCGTTTCTTCATCCTGTCAACATCGAACAGATCATATTCAAGGCGTTTCAAAATCACAGGATCAACCCCGTCATCCGGGGTATCGATCGGCTCTCCGTCCTGTTCCTCATAGAAATCAATGATATAATCTGTGAGATAATCATACATTTTATCCGCAAGCTCAGCGGCGGATAGAACAGAAAAAGCAGGCTCGGAATCATCCGCAGCCTGCTTAACAGGGATCAGATCGTGTAAATCAGTTCGGCTTTGACCGTCTCCTGCGCCGAATGTCTGAGATTGTTCATCAAGCGAATCCATTCCAGAGGATTCTGCGCTTTCAGCTTCTCGGTCACGCCTTCCTTCTTCGCCATCCGGCGGAGCAGATTCTCCTCCATCTGCATTGCCGTCTGCTCGATATCCGCGAGATGCGGTATCAGCTTCGCCGTGGTCAGGAGATTGTAGTACAGGATTTTGTGATGCTCCTTGAGATATCTCCGTCTCATCTGAGCGTAAACTCCCAGCCGTACCTGCGGCTGGTCGGGCAATGTCAGGTCGGGCAGGTCGTAGTCCCCCTGTCGGGTGTAGGTGATCGCTGTCATAATCAAGTCTCCTTTCGGTTTTTGTAGTATCATCATTGTAGCCGCTTCGCTGACGATTATCAAATGTGCGATTTTCACGGTCAAGGGATATCACGGTTCTCGCTATCTCGGACAAAGCCATCTCTGCGATATCGCTGACAGCAAATCCGAGGGCATTCACCGACTCAGGCGTATTGAAATTGACGATATCACGGAAATCCTCGTCGTTATAATAGGGTGCGGTGTCGATCCCCATCCTCGTCATAATCATATACGCGATACTTTGTGTCGCCAGATTCTGATACATATATTTGACGGTATCCTCCGTCAATCCGTACCGAAAACTGTTATCGACCGTAAACAGGAGATCGCCGATATAATCGGGGATATTATCTTCAACGGCGTTCTGAGCGGCAGACAGGATCGCTTCTTCCAAAGAAGTTCTGTTATCCAGATATCCGAAAGTGTTTTCAAGCGTATCGATTACGTCCTCCGTGTACTCATCACGCATATTCCATACAGGAACCGGACGGGAGAATCGGCTTTGATGCGTATCGGAAATATCAAAATAGTATTTCAGCCGCTGTGAATCGCGTTCAATATCTTCAAATACGGCAATTCCCTTCGCGCCGCGATTCACCCACCGCCCGAAAGCAGTATTCCATCGCTCGATTTCCAATACAGCTGTCGCATCGGGACGCTGTGCAAATACAAGGAGCTGTTCGTCAAAACGAAGCCGGTAATTCCGGCACGCAGATTCCAGAAAATCCCGCCAGTCAGCCGGATCGGATAGCCCTTTTGCCGTTTTGATATACAGATCGGTCAGAAGGTCAAACTTTCTTGCCATAGTTCCCTCCTACCGTTCCGTATCTCTGGATTGCATTTTTTGCGGAACACCGTTTTTATCATAATTCTTCGGATCGGCAGCAGGAGTCTGCCAACCGAACATCGAACCGCACAGCATAGCTTCTGCCTGTGCTTTTGTTACACCGTCTTTTTTGTTAAGGTCATCCACCGTCTTTTTAGCTTCATTAGAATCGGAGAAAGCCAGCGGGAGCTCCTCATAGCCGTTCTCGCCTTTCTTTACTACGCCGATCTTATTCTCTGATTGTATGTAGACATAGCATCTCTCAGGCAAGGACGCCCGAAGAGGAATGATCTCACTGTGCTGCATTTTTTCAGCGAATTCATAGGTATGATAGATATTATCGCCTACTTCAAAGTGATAATCATCGATATACCGGCATTCGAGGTCGCGCGGTTTTGCCCCTTCGGAAATGATTCTGATGTAATCGCCGTCAGCAAGACGAAATCTCTCGTTATAATCTTGATCAGCGAAACGGATTCCTCTTTCCGCTTTGGCAAGGTGCATATCCAGCCAGTCCTTTTTATAGCAGTAACAATAAAGATTATAGTTGCCCGGCAGCGGGATCAGCCTCAGCAGATAAGCATATTCTCTGGTATTGATACGGACGCCGTATTCACTGCGGTCGTTTTGAAAATACATTGCGGGATCAGAATGACAATAATGTGTCAGGCGTGTTCTGTCTGAGAGAAAATTGCCTTTCTCCCTGAGAGAATTGATTACCATGTCGATTTCCTTTTTAAAAGCAGGCGTATTCAGGTCATCACGAAAGCCAAACCAAGTTGAATAAAACTCTTTTCCGTGTTTTCCCAAATCAGCTCTCAGATAACCGATCAGTCCCGTCTGGCTCTTTATCTGAGATGACTGACTGTAGGAATATCGGCGTTCTTCGGGCTTCATCACCTCGAGGACATAGTTTTTCTTGTTGATGTCATAATCCATATCCTCTAAGATCTCAAAGGCGTCATCCGAATCGATTCTGCCGCTGACGGTCGCAACAGGAAAGCTGTCCACAAAAATATCCGTGGTGTTCCCCTGATAATTCAACGTCATCTGATTGGCAAAAATGTGTTTTATCATAGTTTCTCACCTCCTCCGGTAAGATAAGAGAATAGTTTGTTGTTTCTGATACTCTGCTGTAGCTCGTTAATGATCGTGATCTCCTGTATCTTGACATCGGGCAGCTTCAACACGGATTCCATTTTCATTGCCAGAAGCTGTTTTTCTGTGGTAATACCGTTTTCTGAGAGCTTGGCAATGGTTCTGATTTTGTTCTGATAGGTAATTTCAGCCATATATCTCACCTCTTTCTGCAACAGGCTGTTATTTACGGTGATTTCGTATCTGTAAAAAGATAAATCCACCGACGATAAACGCAATCAGGACGATTCCGATAATCGCTTTCATTTTTTCACCTCCTTCAGTTTTAATAATCAGCGGGCGTCTCTGTCAGACGACTGCCTTTCCTGATACCGACTCCTGCCATATTTGCAGTAAAACTCAATGGCGTCGCAGATAAAGTCCTCTGTCTTGGCAGGAGTGAGATCTCTCGGCAGAAGTTTCCTCATTCTGTCGGCGTTGAACACCATCCGCTCGCGCTGGTTGGGCTTTTCCTCCATCATGATCGCTTCAACAGCTTCCGGCGTCAGCTTGTGTCTCTCGAATAGTTTTCTCATCCGGATCGTCTGATCGTGAGACGGCGTACATTGGTTGAGCTCGATCTGTTCATAGACGCCAAGCTGACAATCCTTGCTGAGATAGGACAATTCTACCGCAGGACGCATTTTGATCCTGCCCTCGTCAACAAGCTGCAACAGCTCCGGTATAAGACTGGTCAAACGGATATAGCGTCTAATCTGGTCTTTACTCTCACCAACCTGATTGGCAAGTTCAGTATCTGAACGTCCTTTTGGAAAATCAGTCGCCAGTGGCGACGCATTTTCTTTTGAAGGTCGACCTGCCTGCCGTTTCATAGCATCCAGCCGCATTTTGTAGGCGAAGGCTTTTTCGCTTGGAAGTATGGCAGAACGCTGAAAATTGCTTTCCACCATATACACGACAGCCTGATCGTAGGTCATATCCTTAACCTCAGACCGCAGCGTCGTCAATCCCGCAAGCTCACAGGCGCGTTTTCTGCGATGTCCTGCTACCAGCTCATATCTTCCGTCATCTTTCAGACGGAGCACAGCGGGCGTCATGACACCGTTTGATTTGATACTCTCCGCAAGCTGCAACATATCCTCGTCATCACGGACTTGGAACGGATGATTCGGAAAGCTGTCGATCTCGGACAAGGGAATATCCCTGATTTTATCGAGCTTCGCGTCATCACGCTCCTTTTGCGTAGAGAAAAGGTCATCGAGCGTCGGGAGAGTAAAATCGCTCTTTCTCTTTGTCACAGGACAGCACCTCCTTTGCGAAGTCGGCGTATGCGACAGCTGCCTTGCTGTTCGGTTCATAAGCAAATATGCTCTTCCCCTTTGCGGATACCTCGGCTGCTTTTACGGCGATCGGTATCTGAGTATTGTAGATCCTCAGATAACTGCCGAAATTACGCCGGATCGCCTCGATCGTGCTTTTGGCAAGATTCGTCCGGTTATCAACGATTGTCAGCAGGATTCCGTCGATAGATAAATCGGGATTGGTATGGCTCCTGATCTTTTCAACAGTCTGGAATAGCTGTGTCATCGCTTTTGCAGACAAATACTGCGCCTGAACGGGAATAATCACGCTGTCGGCAGCTGTCAGAGCGTTCAGCGTCAGCATACCGAGAGAAGGACGGCAATCTATGAGGATGTAGTCATAGAGAGAAGAAATCCCTCTCAGATAGTTTTTCATCACGCTCTCACGGCTCATTGCGGTCACCAGATAGTTTTCTGTCGGCTCTAAGTCCATATTGGCGGGAATAAGGTCAACTCCTTCGTTGTGATGAAGAACGCCGCTGAGAGGGTCGAACTTCTCTTCCCGTACCACATCAATGAGCTTGTTCGCCAAAGTGACTTTTGTATTATCCGCGTCAATCCCGAGGCAGGTCGTCAGATCTCCCTGAGGATCAGCGTCGATCAGAAGCACCCGCTTTCTCTGCGCTGCTAAAGCCACGCCGAGGTTGGCGGTAGTTGTCGTCTTGCCGACACCGCCTTTTTGATTACAGATTGCAATGATCTTACTTTTGGGCATACGATTTCCTCCTTTCTTCAGAATTTGTATTGTATCCCTTACGGGAAATACGCTGTGTTCTTATCTCTTTTTTGAAAATCTGTTACTCATGCGCCTTGCGGCGCTGTCGAAACGGATAATCGTGATTGACCTCAAGCCGATAATGCGTATCCATACTCACAGGAGCGTTAAACAACGCAGCAAGGAGATAGGCTTTTGTATTTTCGACCTTGTGGGTTATTTTATCTAATTCCTCAAAAACAAACTCAATGTGTGAGGAATTGATTTTCAATATGCGGGACCGGACCACCTCGCGGGGAAGTTTCTCCGAGGATATCACGCAGTACGGATGATCAGACACCACAACCTCCAACATCAGTTCCACGACAGCGTCTATCCTCTCGATTCCGTAACGTTCAGCGAGAGCGTCATACTCGATATTCTCCATGATCATCTCGCGATACGCGCGCACGCGCGTCTTGTCTTCCTCGTCTATTGATTCTTTCGTATTTGATAGATAAGTATTTAATTGTGCGGGTTTTTCCAATATTGGCTGAGCCAAAACAGGATTAGCCTGATTTGGATTTCCCTGATCGGGATTTACCTGTTCTGGAAAAACCTGTTCTGGATTTTCCCGTTTAGGTGGATTTGGCTCTATAAGCGGGTTCTCCGGTTCTTCGTGAATGGTATATTCAATATCTCCGAGACGTCCGTTCGGGAAACGGAGCCTCCGGCGGGTAAGATAGCCTTGCCGCTCAAGCTCTTTCAGCGTGCTTGAAATGGAATCAATACCGTCTCTGCAGATAAATGATAATCCTTTCAATGTATAATCCCAATTCTCCGGTAAAGACAGCATCAGGGACATCATCCCTTTTGCTTTCAGAGACAAATCAGCATTTCGCAAATGGTGATTGCTCATAACGGTATAATCTTTTGTTTTTTCAACTCTGAAAACTGCCATTTGTTTTTCCTCCTTTCAAATTTTGACAGCAATAAAAATGACGTCTCATCTACGATGAAACGTCTAAATAAACATTTTTGGGCATAAAAAAAGAGCTGACTTTATATTGCTATAAAATCAGCTCAAAAAACATATTATTTTTTTGAAAAAGAGAATACTCACTATCTGATGTTGGCATCTTCCTATTTTCCCGGGCCGTCGCCAGCCAAGTATTTTCGGCACTACAGGGCTTAACTTCCGTGTTCGGGATGGGAACGGGTGGACCCCCTGCGTCATCAACACCAACTGTTGATAGTGAGTATTCTTTTGGCTCCCCAAGTTGGACTCGAACCAACGACCCTGCGGTTAACAGCCGCATGCTCTACCGACTGAGCTATTGAGGATCATGTACCCCACTTTCGTGAGGCGTGTGACTCATTAGACTAAGCAATAGTGACGGGTATTTTTCTATATACTCGCTCTACCGACTGAGCTATTGAGGATCATGTACCCCACTTTCGTGAGGCGAGTGACTCTTTAGACTAAGCAATAGCGATGAATAAACTATATAGCTTCACTTTTTAAAAAATAGGATAGCCGATTATTTACCCTGAATTCAATCTAACGAATTATCTAATGAATATCCGAAAAAAATCTCAAGAATTTCTTTAAATCTCTTTTTTATCGTTTAAAACTAACAGTTTTCAAGCCTGTTTTTATAGCATATTAAACAATAGGAGATAGTCTAATACAGTAAAACACAAAACGGTAAGTGTCTTTCGCCGCTCCAAAACCACGTGCCGAGGGTTCAAGTCCTTCTGCCCCTGTTCCAAAAGGAATGGCTTAAACACTGCGTTTAAGC
>CAZPOG010000002.1:0-55921 GCA_964588105.1 uncultured Ruminococcus sp.
AACAGAAAAAAATAAAGTTGCATTTATTTTAGCGATTTGACGCAGTAAAACAAAAAATCCCCGCGCAAAACGGGGATTCGTGTCTATCATAGGTTACGTCAAAGCTCCGACAACCTTGTTAATCGATATCGATAAAATCGTCGTCGTCGAGATTATAGATCTTGGTATCGCGTTCTTTGGGACGGTAGTCCTTGTATTTTTGCTCGGGATCCTTGCGGGGAGCTCTTTCTCCCTGCTGCGCTTCAAATCTCTTTCTCGCCTGACGTCTCCCGTCGGAGGCGGTATAGGCGGCGGTGGAGAGCACTACCGCGAAGAACAGCGCGATCAAAAGCAAAAACGCCACGATTGCTAAGATCCACCACGCGACGGATACGATCACCATGAACAGTACCGACAGCACCACCGTCACGGCGCATACCGCGCCTGCGCACAGGTAGGTGTAAAGCGGATCTTCGATCTTGTCATAAAATTGAAACATTCCGGAAACAGCGCAGAGGATCTCCGCGATGATCACGATCACAAAGCAGGAGACGACCGGCAGGGTATGATAGATCGCCATATCCAGCAGCATCGGGACGAGGAAGAACACCGCTGGCACGATCGCGTGCTCGGGATCATGCTTTCTCCAGATCAGGATTAAGAACACCACGCCGACGCAGCCCACGATCGCCGCTCCCACAAAATCATGAAACAGCGGCGCGAAGAATAACAGGATAAACAGCGCGACAAAAATCAGTCCGAGACGCGAGCCGATCTTGGTTTTCAGAAACGGTCTGACGCCCTGAATCTTTTTCTTAAACGTATTGAGAACAGCATTGATATTCAGATTCATAGGAAAACCCCCGATGTGATGAATATACCCGTTGATGTCCGTACCATATTATTTTAACATATATTTTGTATTTTTGCAAATTTTGGTTTTTTATTGCGTTTTTTTGACAAAAACAGTATAATGAAAAACAGATTATTAAGAAGCGAGAAGATAAAGATGGAAAGACCTTATCCAAAGATCACCGTAACCAAAAAGTGTGAAAAATTCATCAAGTCGGGACACGTCTGGGTATATTGTGACGAGATCCTGCATATCGACGGAACCTGTGAAAACGGCAATATCGTCGACGTCTTTACCGAAAAGGACAGGTATCTCGGCTCGGGATATATCAACGACCATTCCAAGATCCGCGTCAGGATCATCTCGAAGAACGCGAACGACCGCTTTGATGAGGACTTCTACCGCAGAAGGATCCGATACGCGATCGACTATCGGCTTGCCGTGATGGGCGAGGACTTCTCCTCCTGCCGTCTGATCTTCGGCGAGGCGGATTCCTTCCCCGGGCTGACGGTGGACAAGTTCGAGGATATTCTGGTCGTACAGGTGCTCTCCTTGGGGATCGAGCGTATCAAGGATAGGCTCTTTTCTCTGCTCAGAGAGGAGCTTGCCCAAAACGGCGTTATCGTGCGCGCGATCTATGAGCGCAACGACGTCAAGGTCAGAGAGCTTGAGGGACTGACACAGTATAAGGACTTTTACCGTGCAGAAGGACTGCGTGACGATCTCGACGGAACCGTCAGGATCACGGAGAACGGCATTCTCTATGACGTTGATTATATCGAAGGACAGAAGACCGGATTCTTCCTTGACCAGAAGTATAACCGTCTGGCGATACGTAAGATCGCAAAGGGCAGACGGGTGCTCGACTGCTTTACCCACACGGGAGCGTTTGCCCTCAACGCCGCCGTCACCGCCGAGAAGGTCACCGCCGTCGATATCTCCGAAACGGCGATCAAGATGGCAAAGCACAATGCCGGACTCAACGGCATTGAGAACATCGACTTTGTTCAGGCGAATGTTTTTGAATTGTTAACAGATATGGCATTGACGAAACGCAGGGATTACGATATGATAATCTTAGACCCGCCCGCTTTTACCAAGTCGAGAAGCACCGTCAAAGAAGCAAACCGAGGTTATAAGGAGATCAACCTCAAAGCGATGCGGCTTTTGCCCCGCGGAGGATATCTTGCCACCTGCTCCTGCTCTCATTTTATGAGTGACGAGCTGTTTTGCAAGATGCTTCTTTCTGCTGCGCAGGATGCGGGCGTCAGCCTCAGACAGATCGAGTGCCGCCGGCAGGCGTGCGATCATCCGATCCTTTGGGGCGTTGAAGAGACCGACTATCTGAAATTCTACATTTTTCAGATTGTATAATATGAATCAACGATAACAGGGGGATTAACATGTCAGATAAGTTCAGCGATTTTGATTATGATGAATTCACAGATGAGTTTGCCGATGAAGAACCTAAGGGCAAGCATATGAGAGACGAAATTTCACACACGCCCAAGCACGCGGGCGCGCCCGACTTCGGCTACGACTTTGATAACTTTGACGAAGAGGAAGTTCCGCCAAGGCAGGAGTATATAGACGAAGAATTTGAAGAAAAGCCCGACTACGGCGACGACTTCTATGCACGCGAAGATGACGACAGGACCGTTGTCTTCGACAGAGAGCAGAGAGAGCAGATCTCTTCCGATATGCGTTACGGCAGAACGCACAGACAAGAGAGAGAAGAGAGAGAGTACCGAGAGCTCGAGAAGGAAAAGAAGAAAAACGGCGTTTTGATCGCGGTGATCATCGCCAGCGCAATCATCCTTGTCGGTCTGATCATCTTCCTTGTTGTCTTTATGACGAGCGGCAAGAGCAAGAAGGATGAGACCAAACCCACCGAGACCGTAGCGACCCAGGCGGTAACGGAAAAGGCGACACAAAAGCCCACCGAAGCGCCCAAGACCGAAGCGCCCAAACCCACACAAGCGCCTAAGACCGAAGCGCCTCAGCCGACTGAGGCTCCCGCTACCGAGGCTCCCGTCACCGAGGCTCCCGTCACCGAGGCTCCCATCACCGAAGCTCCCGTCACCGAAGCTCCGGTTACCGAAGAACCCGTTGCGGAATAAGGCGTCATAATTAGGATGGCGGGATCATCCGTTATTCTCAGCATACTCAGAGAAGGATCTCAAAAGGAGGATGAAAGATGTCGGATAAATTCAGCGACTTTGACTTTGATGAATTTAACGACTTTTTAAACGGAGAGGACAGCTCTATCAAAGAATCGGATACTCCCTATGAGGTCAAAAAGGATTTTTCGATCCCGGAGGAATCCTATCCGCAGGCGCAGCAGGATCCGTACGATTTTGATCCTCAAAGCGCAGACTCGGTGAACCAAACGGAAGTGCTGACTCCCGACGAGCAAACGCGCATATATACTCCCGAAGAGAGAACACAGGTTTATTCTCCCGAAGCCGGCGCGCATCCGCATTCTCAGCCGGTGATGAAACCTCAGCAGACGCCGATCTTAGAGTTTTCCGACCCCTCCTCTGAATACGGCGATCATTTTTACGCCGGCAAAACGGATATCAACGCCAAGCCCTACGGTCATAACCGCATGAACGATATGCGCTCCCGCGGTGAGATACAGCGACAGGCTGAACAGAGAAAGCAAGAAGAGCAGAGGCGGCAGGAAGAGCAAAGAGAGAATAAGAAAAGCCGCGCGATCATCATTGTGGTGATTGTCTGTGCGGCGATCCTGATCGGTCTGCTGGTGTTCTTGGTACTGTTTCTGACCGGCAGAAAGCCGCCGCAGCCGATTCAGCCCACCTCAGTTTCAGCGACACAGATGCAAACGAGTTCCCCAACGGAAGAACACACTGAGGAAGAGGAGGAAGCGCCCTTTGAAGAGCCGGATCAAGAGGAAGAGCTAACACCTCCCAAAGACCATCCGGATGACAGTTCCTCCTCATCCGATGACGAAGGGTCTTCTTCGTCCGATTCCGGCGGAGATACAGCCTCATCTGTTTTTGACAGCGACACAGCGTCTTCGACAAATCCCGATACATCTTCTGCGGTTTCCGACAACACATCTTCGGAGGATTCTGTCGATTCATCTTCATCGGATTAAAAACTATAATAACAACAACTCCTCTCTCGGTTATCCGAAAGAGGAGTTTTTCTGTCATATTCTGTTGATCAGAATGTTCTTGAAGAACCGCCGTGATGGGTGCCGGAAGAACCGAAAGATCCTCCGCTTGAGGAATTATTCTTCGGTTTTGCGGTACGGGTGATAGTATGATAGAGGAAGGTGTCTCTGGAGGCGGTGACCACCATCGAACCGGGTCTGACATAGTCTTTCGCGCCCGCCTGCATCTTGACGGATTTGAGCTTGCTCTTGACAGCAAACATGATAATCAGCGCAATGATGAAACCGATTAGGAGCGAAAGCGGGATCCAGTACCACGCGACATGCGGCGAGATATAGTAGTCCGTATCGGTGAGGAAAAGTTCAAACGCTTTATTCCAATTGAGCGAGGAAATGTCGGGCATAATATCGTCAAAGACTTTATCCACTTCGGAGTCGGTGAGTGTTTTTTCACACTTTCCCGTTGTGGTGATGGCAGCCTCGCGTTTTCCTGCGCCGTTATCAAGCGTAATCAGCAGAAGAACGCCGTCCGGTTTATAGCCATGATAGTCATAGTAGTCATCGGCGTACAGCTTGGCGGTTTTGCCGTCTGTAGAAGGAACGGTAACGATCACGACGGAGATATTGTGCTTCTCGCTGATCTGAGCGGCGGTAGCGCCCAGCGCCGCTTCCTGACTCTGTGAGAGCAGGTCCGCACTGTCGACGATCAGCTGTCCGTCAGCAGCGCCGAGGTCGGAGGCGTTTGCGCTTGCGTTTGCAGATTCACCCGTCAGGATGCTCTGCGCCGTGTTGAGATATTTTCTCGCTGCGCCGACATAGGTATCATCGGATTTATATGCGTCGAGCATTTCTTCGCTGTGAGATGTGTACATCGTTGCCATACCGAAGGCGAAGAGATAGACGTCATAGTCGCTCCTATCGTAAGAGTCGACCAGGATCAGCGCGTTGGGAGTAGCGGTGGAAGAGGTAGCGAGCTCCTCTGCTCTTTCCTGAGCGGTCTTGCCGCCGAGGTCATCGGTCAGAAGATAGCATACGGAGACGCCGGTGCTGTTACAGATGCCCTGAGCGGTCTCTTCCAGTTCATCAAACTCCGAAGGGGCAAGGGCTTCTTTTTCGTCAAAGATAAAGCTGCCTGTGGTTGCCGAAGCGGAGAAGGAGACTGTAAAGACCAGCGCGGCGATCATCATCAGGGCGAGGGAGATACTCAGTATTTTTTTCATCATATTCCCTCCTTACAGTATCTGCAGCAGCTGCAGCAGCCACTGTATGCCGTAGACCACGGCGCCGATTCCCGCGGTGAGCAGCAGCGCGGTCGACCAGAACTTACCCCAGTCGGTGGGGAGATTGCCGACAAACTTGCCTGTCTGTCCGTTCATCGCAAACATATACTTTTCATCTTTATATGTCGTGTTGAGGATCCATACCGGATAGAGCGCGTACTGGGTTTTGCCGTTGTACAGTCTGACGGAGTTTGCCTCGGGCGTCAGAGTGGCGTAGCCTTGGATGGTGCCTCGAAACGCCTGCTCGGTGGATTCCTTGACGCGGGTATTCGCGCGCTGTGAGCTCTGTTCGGCGTTGACGTCGTACTTATCCGCGAGATAGCCCGCGAGGTAGGCTGTCTGGAACGGTACGGCTTCGGAAAAGTCAAAGGGCTCTACCGATTCCATCAGGTCGTCGGGCATCTTGGAGGATCCGTCGACAGGAACATGGTTAAAGCCTAAGTTACCCGCGCGGTAGACGGAGAAGTAGGAGGTCTCTGTATAGTTATAGTTCGCGTCCGACCAGAAACGGGTCTTGGTGCCCTTGTATCGCAGATCCGCGTCCGCGTCCGCGTCAAAAAGCCAGAACGGAACATAGATGCCCTTGATCTCGTCGATGTGGTTTAAGTCCTTGAAGACCTTCGGCAGGAGAAACTTTCCCTTGAGATGGGAGTAGAGTCCTTCCTTCGCCTGCTTCTTATCCAGCTTGAACGGGATGACGTAGTCGGGCTTGAGCTGTCCCTTGAGCTGCTGCATCATGATGACGGGATTGTCGCAGAAGGGGCAGGAGGTAGCGGCGGTATTCTCGTCACAGATGATCTCGCCGCCGCAGCTGTTGCATACATAGGACCGAAGCGAGTCTTCCTCATGCGCGGTCCACTGGGACTGAGAGTCTGTATGCCATTCTAAGTTATCGGTGCCTTCGTTCTTGAGGTCTTCGTCATAGCCTAACAGCGCTTCGGGTTCAAACTCGGTGTCGCAGTAGGGACACTTGAGCTTTTGCAGATGCGGGTCAAAGGCTATCGCGCCGCCGCAGCACGGGCACTTGTATTCCTGTAAAGCCAAAAAATCAACTCCTTTTTTTGAGAGAAGAGGTAAGAATGAAGAGATAAGAGTGAAGGGCGGGACACCCGCACCCGATTGTATATGTACCTTAAAAAGGAATGATTGGAATCAGGTGTGGACAGCGTCCACCCTTCACTATTCATTATTCTCTATTCTCTTTTCTCTGAATAAGCTCTGCTTATTTCCTGTCATTGTCATCAAAGATATCGCCGCACTCGGGGCAGAACTTCGGAGGATGATGCGGATCCTTGGGTTCCCAGCCGCACTTGTCGCACTTGTAGGTGGGAGCGCCTTCGGGCTTCTTAGCGCCGCATTCCATACAGAAACGGCCTTTGTTGACGGTGCCGCACTGTGAGCAGGTCCAGCCTGTCGCTTCGGGCTTCTTGCAGCCGCATTCCATGCAGAACTTGCCGGTCGCCTGCGCGCCGCACTGCGGGCACTTCCACGCGCCTGCCGCTGCGGGAGCCGCCTGCTGCTGCGCCTGTTGCTGCTGCATCTGCTGCTGTTGCTGTTGCTGCTGAGCGCCCATCGCATAGAGGTTCTGAGCGTTCATGCCGCCCATGTTTCCTGCCATGCCCATGCCCATGAACGCGCCGACAGCGCCGCCCTGGTTCTTTGCAGCGTCCTGCATCGCCTGACCCTGAGAGCCGACGAGGTGAGCTGCCGCCATGGTCGGATCCTTGAAAGCCGCGTTTCTCTGGACTTCCTTGATCATCTTCTGGTCTTCCTCGGGCAGGGTGACGGAACCCATCGCGACGGATACGACCTTCAGACCTCTGAGCTTGACCCATTTCTCGGTGAGAGCTTCGTTCATCGCTTCACAGATCAGTTCGGTTTCTCCTGCGAGCTGGTTGGGACGAACTTCTCTCTCGGAGATCTTGAAGAAAGCGGGCTGCAAAGCGGAGACGAACTCGGTCTTTAAGGTCTTGTCGAGTTCGGATCTGTTATAGTCATCCGTAACGTTGCCGCAGACGTTGGTGAAGAAGAGGATCGGATCTTCGATCCTGTAGCTGTAAGTACCCGAGCAGCGCACGGATACGTCGAGATCGAGACCGACTTTGGAGTCAACCACTCTGAAGGGGATGGGGTTGGCGGTGCCGAAGAGGTTCTCGGTGATTTCCTTGGTATTGAAATAATAAACGCGCTGGTCCTTCGGGGGTTCGCCGCCGTAGGTGAAACGCTTGCCTATCATCTTGAAGGTCTGCTTGACCGATTCGCCCAGAGGCCCTGTGAACAGCGAAGGCTCTGAGGACTGGTCATAGGTATACTCGCCGGGTTCGGCGCAGATCTCTGCAACCTTACCCTGATCGGTGATGATTGCGCACTGACCCTGAGAGACCACTAAGCCCGAACCGTTGGTGATAACGTTTTCGGAGCCCTTGGTGTTTGAGGAGCGAGCGGAAGTCTTTTTCACGCCTTTTCTGACGAGGACGTCTCTCGGGAGAGCGTCACAGACAAAGAATTCTTTCCACTGGTCGGCAAGAACGCCGCCGAGTGAGCCGATACCGGCTTTAATAAGTCCCATAATATTTCCTCCTATTCTATAATAAAAATGGTCCTTGCAAAATCTATTATACTATAAATACATTCCCTATATCAATAGGAAATTGTAAATTATTCTTTGGTTTCTTCTTGTTTGATATCCGCGGGACCTCTGCGGTTGAGGGGCATGGAGTTGCCCTTGACGGCGTAGGGGTTGAGCTCCTTCGGCGGGGGTACTTCTTTCGCAGAAGCGCCGATCCTTCCGATCATATGCCAGACGAGCTGCCATATCAGCATATACAGCAGAAAAGCGCCCATATATCCGATAAACCACCATATGGAAACGACGGGGAAGATGAAGTGAAGAATCAGCAGGATCCACCCCGGGATCGTCAGTCGGATATTGAGCAGGATATTGATCAGCAGGCAGAGAAAAAACGCGCCTGAGTAAGTAGTTTTTTTCATCATATTATGCGACAGCCTTATCAAAAAATACGATAACGGTTTTCATAAAATCTTCATCGAGTGTGTTGGCTCTTTCTTTATCGATGGGATCTGAGGGAGAGAGCGCATTTCGGTATGCGGCGCTGTCTTCACAAAGCCAGATAGCGGTGTGGCTTCCTCTGTTTTCGGAGTCAACACAGAGTTCTGTCACATCGGGGTCGCCGAGCTTATCAATATGCGAGCTGACAGAACAGGAGTACGGCACCGCCTCGTCATACTCTCCCGTGACCAGCAGGACGGGGACGTCGCTTTGCAGAAGGCTTTCAGACGCGGACTCAAAGCCGCGTTCGCCGAAAAGAAAGAAGTTTTGCAGACACATAAACGGGTATTCGATATCCGCTAAGATCCCGACACGCTTTTCTGCCCAGTTGAGCATCAGCTCAGGCGCCGTATCAAATCCTGCGATACAGACACAGGCTTTGATATCCCGTTCGTCTGTAAACAGCGCCGCCGCGTGAGCGCCCGCCGAGTGACCGTATATCACGACCGGCAGAGAGAGCGTCTCTACATAGTCGAGCGCGGATGAGAGGTCCAAAGCGGGCTGGGTCAGTCCGACCACGCCGCCCCCTTCGCTTTCTCCCACGCCCGTACAGGAGTAGCATAGCACCGAGTAATGGTTGTCAAGAAAGTAAAGGATCTCCGGCAGATGCGCGTCACAGTCGGAGCCGATCCCGCCGGCGATGATCACGAGCGCCTTGGGGTCTTTCGCGTCATACCGATAGGCGCTCAGGCGATTCTTTCCCGAATAGAGTTCTATCTCCTCTCGGGGATAGACGGCGCTGTCAACGTCGTCATAGTTAAGCGCAATGGAGGATATATAGTCCTGTCTCGGAAACAGCCAAGAGAAGAATATCACCGAAAAACCGACAGAAAGCAAAGAAAAGGAGAGAACGACGATCAGCAGTATCAAGACGATCTTTTTGACGATCGGTTTCTTAAGCTTTCTCATGTTTCCCTCCTTTGGTTTTCTATAGTTTAACGGAACCAAACCCCAATAGCCCATAATCAGTGAATTTTGCGCTTTTGAGGCTTGTCGCCCTTGATAGGCGCCAGCCTATCTGCGGACTTCGCGCCCCAAAATCCCTAAAATTCATCTGATTCTGGGTGCGAAGCAGTTTATATGGAGCAAATTTTTCTTAGACGAACAAAACGATAAAATTGATACTGACGTGTGATTTTAGCGTTTTATGAAGTATAAGGGAAAATTTGCCCATAGAAACCAATTGTGTTCGATTCCGTTAAACTATACAGTAAAAAGAGATCCGACGCAATCACGCCGGATCATTCTTTTTCTGGGATTAATAATAGTAGTAGCTTGAAGAAGCGGAGCCGACGATGCAGGCAATAATAGTGATCAGAGAAAGTACGGTGAAGACGATACCGAGGATAAAGCCGACTTTACCCAGGATACGACCGACCTTTGCCTTACCGGTCAGCGGATAAGAAGCCATATACAGCTTTGCTTTTCCCATGGAGATCGCGCCGAAAACAATGCCCATAAAGGAGAGATAATATGAGCAGGCAAAAGCGATTGCCAGAATACCGAATATGAGATTCTGCTTCGCAAGCTCTCTCTCCTGAGCGTCGCCTACAGGAGCCATCGGCTGTCCGTACATAGGCGGTGCGGGCTGCTGATACTGGGACTGATCATACTGAGGCTGCTGATACTGAGTCTGATCATACTGAGTCTGCTCATATTGAGGCTGTTGGTACTGAGTCTGATCATACTGGGGCTGCTGAGGCTGCTCCACGGGAGCGCCGCAGTTGGGGCAGAAGCCTACGCCGTTCGGCACTTCGCCGCCGCATTGATTACAGAACATAATATAGTTCCTCCTTCAAAAATATAATAATGCATTATTACAAATCGGGAAACCCGAAAATGTACAGATTAGTAGGGAAGCTGAGTAATATCCTCAAACATTTCATTTAAAATGCGGAAATACTCCGGCATCGCAAAGATCAGGAAAATAAGATAAACGATACATACTGCCGTCAGAATGATACCGCAGATAAAGCCGGCTTTTGAAATAATAGAAGCCGCCCGCGCCTTGCCGGTGAGAACACCGTACTGTTCAGAATACACCTTCACTTTTTTCTTCGCGATAGAGGAGAAAATGATCCCTAAAAAACTCAGCCATGCCGTTACCGCAAAAGCCGCTCCGATAATGCTCCATTTCAGCGCGTCTCCGGCGGCTTGCTGCTGTTCTTGTGAGACAGGCGCGGCAGGCGGAGCGTATGCGTAAGGAGCGGGCTGTCTGACAGGAGCGCCGCAGAGAGAACAAAAGCGGCTGTCATCGGACAAATGAGAACCGCAGTATTGACAAAACATAGTGATTCCTCCTTTTGGATAAAACGATTTGATGCCAAAGGCTTTATCAGGATAAATACCAGAAGCCCACAGCAGCAACAAAAAAGATAATGTAACAAATGTAAATGACCCAGAAGCACGTCGTTGCGATACTGATGGGCAGACCGATGTTGGCAAGGATCCTGCCGACTTTTGCTTTGCCGTAATGCGCGCCGTAGCAGGAGAGATATTCGTTGGATTTGCTCTTGGTAATGGCGGAAAAGATGATTCCCAATATGCTGAAGTTCCACGCGAACGCAAGACCCAGAATACCGAAGATCAGAATAGAGTTCGATTCGCTTGCCTGCTGGGGTGTGACAGCCTGAGGAACCTGCGGGACAGGTTCGATATACTGATGCGCAGGCTGCTCATATGGAGACGGTTGGTATGGGGGCTGCTGATAAACCGGCTGCTGATACTGAGGCTGTTCGCTGACAGGCTGCTCATAAACGGGTTCCTCAAAAACCGGCTCCTGATAAACGGGCTCCGGACTGACAAGCTGAGAGCCCGAGTCGGAGTACCCTGCACGGTAGACCGGCGTCCTGAGCGTCTGAGGCATCGGAGTATTAAAGTCAAATTGGCAGTAAGGACAAACGATCACGTTATCCGGAATGTTGGCTCCGCATTTTTTACAGAACATAAAACCCCTCTTTTCTTTTCTTTTAATATCCCAATTCCCGATAGAAATCAACGATGGCTTGATCATAGCCTTCTTCGTCATTGATTCTGACGCGGGAATGAGCGCCTTTATTAAACCAAACGAGTTTTTTGGTTGACTTGCATTTATTATACACCATCTCTCCCTCTTTTGGCAAGGAAAAACGGTCTTCTTTGCTGTGTATAAACAAAATCGGCTTTTTCAGCTGATCGATCCGATAGATCGGACCGTCATGCACCGCGTCTGCATGAGAGAAGATACGGATATAGAACATGACCATGGGCGCCATCGGATAGATGGAATGGTTCATATCTACCAAATGATTGCGGAAAGAATCGTTGAAGGTGGTGTACATTCCCTCGGCGACCATCGCCGCCATATAGTCGGGGCAATCGGGAGAGGTCAGCGCAAACAGCGCCGCCGAGGACCCGATACAGATACCGTGCAGCACGATCTTCTCATTGTGGAAGCGGTCGTGCAGCAGCTTGCCCCAGTTGATCAGGTCGATATATTCCTTGTAGCCTAAGCAGTGGACATGACCGTCCGAAAGGCCGTGAGAACGGTTATCGATCACCAGTACATTGAAGCCCAGTCTGCGGTAGGGCTCCGCAAAGTAGTAGGAGTAGAGCAAAGATTCCATCCTGCCTGCGATGATGATGACCGCGGTGTTGCCGCCGAAGTCAAAGTATTCGCCGACGAGATGGTATCCGTCCGATACGATATCGACTTCCGTCTTTTTGTCGTGATACTGCTTTTCCCATTCGATACCGGTGTCAAACATCCTCAGGTATTCTTCGTCGTCGGGAATGGCGCACTCGCGTCCCCACTTCTTCTTTTTTCTGTCGCGAACCAGAAGAACATGATAGAGGATATACGGCAGGACGATCAAAGGAGATATCCCGAGCAGTACCAAAAATATAATAATGATCCAAATCCAAAAAGGCATAATACACCTCAATAATAGTGAAGAGTGAAGAGATAAGAGTGAAGAGTGGTGGTAACTTGCTGCGCTCGGACAATTATATTTGTCATTCAGAGGAGCGACCCTTGCGGTCACGACGTAGGAATCCCCTTCTATCCGAAGACGGTAGTAATGACCGGGGGATTGCCACGCCCTAAAGGGCTCGCAATGACATTATATTAATCAGGTGAGGGCAGCGCCCTCCCACATCTATTCTCTATTCTCTGTTCTCTATTCTTTTTTTATGAAATGCCCAGTATCCAGTGATAGATCTCTTGCTGTGCGTCGATGATCTCGATATCCATCATCGGACAGACGGCAGAGATCGCATCGGACAGCTCATACGCGTCGTCTTCAGAAGTTCCTTTTCCTCTGAAGATCACGCAGGTTTCTTTGTCGTCGATATCCTCGACGATCCCCAAAGCGTCGGTGATGCTTTTGATATAATCGTTGCTGACGCAGACGATCTCTCCGTCGAGCAGCGCGATCTCATCGCCTTTCTTACAGCTGATCTCATGATAAGAGTAGTCGCGGGAGGCGACAGTCTGGGAGATGGTGGTGATGTTTTCGATACCCGATCTCATCTGGGAGATACGGTATTCGGTATCGGAGGAATCGGGAACGTCCATCGCGATGGCAAAGTACCCTTCAGCAAAGCTTTTTGACTGAAGCACCGTAACGTTGTCCGCGCCCGAGAGCTTGACTGCCTGTTCGGCGGCAAGGATCACGTTGGGGTTGTCGGGGAGGATCACGATACGGTCGGCGTCGAGAGATTTGATCGCGTCGACAAACTCCTGTGACGAGGTGTTGGTGGTAGCGCCACCGTCGAGTACGATATCCGCGCCGAAGTTTTTGAACAGCTGCGCCATGCCTTCGCCGTTGACGACTGCGATGACAGACAGCGGTTTGTGAGTATTTTCGACGATGCGGTCGCGTTCGTTATGCTGCACCTGCATATTTTCCATTTTAAATGTCAGGAATTCACCGTACTGCTGCGCGTAGGCGATCACGCGGGAGGGAGCAAGGGTGTGGATATGTACCTTGACCCTTTTGTTATCCTCGACCACAACGAGAGAGTTGCCCAGCACCTGCAGCGCTTTAATGAATTTGTGTTTGGAGAAATCCTGTCTGTATTTGGGAGAATTCATTCTCTGCAGGATGAACTCGGTACAGTAACCGTCAGAGAAGTCGGAGTTTTCATTAAACATGCTCAGGTTGAGCATCGGCGTTCTCTGCGCGGGTTTCAAGATGGTCTTCTGTTCGATGACGTCACCGTACAGGCACTTGAGCATACCCTCTGCGATCAGGATAAATCCCGCCGCGCCGGAGTCTACGACGCCCGCTTCCTTCAGCACAGAGAGCATCTGCGGGGTATAAGAGAGGGTCTTTTTCATCTGAGCGATGTACATCGAGAGGATGTTCTCGATGGAAGAGTTTCTGGTGATGGAGGAGCGGATCAGTTCGATACCTTCTCTGGTAACGGAGAGGATGGTGCCTTCTACGGGATGCACTACCGACTCATAGGCGGTTTGGTAACCTCTGATCAGACCGTTTCGCAGTTCGCCGGGACCGATCCATACGCATTTTGACAGCGCGGTCGCAAAGCCCTTGAAGAACTGCGAGAGGATCACGCCCGAGTTGCCGCGGGCGCCCAGAAGCATTCCGTCCGAAAGGGTGCGCAGATACACACACGCCTCTTCGCTGGATCTCGCGTAGTTGACGCCGTTCTCCAGCGTGAGGAACATATTGGTTCCCGTATCGCCGTCCGGCACGGGAAAGACATTGAGCTTGTTGATCTCGTCGATGTGCAATGAGAGATTCGAAAGCCCGTTTTTCATCATCTTTTCCAGATGAATTCCGTTGATTCTTTTTGTACTCATAACAATACCTGATTACAGCGGTCATTCTGAGGAGGGCAACGCCCGACGTGAGAATCCCCTTGTCATTAATATAGTGATTAGTGGTTGGTGATTAGTGATTAGTGTGTGGGGTCCTGCGGACGGCTATTTCAAATAACTAACCACTATCCACTAAACACTAACCACTTGTATCGGGGGATTGCAGCGGGGCAAAAATCCTCGCAATGTCAATTCATTATCCTAACAATTTTTCGATCAGAGCCTTCTCCTCGGTGAGGCCTTTGGAGATAGGCTTGCCGACATAGTATGCCGCCATCAGACCGGGGCCGACGTTGACGCCGTTGGTGGGGAACACGTCGCAGATGGTAACGGACTTCGGAGAGAACTTCTCTTCGATCAGCTTCTTGTAAGTTTGAGCCTGCGGGAGTCGGTTGGTCTGGGCGATAACGATATCCTGTCCCTCGGGATCTTCGATGGTTTCTTCGATATATTTGAGAAGCACTTCATACGCTTTCTTTGAGCCCTTTGCCTTACCGATGACGGTGGTAAGACCGTTGTAGTCAAACTCGCCGATCGGCTTGACGCCGGCTAAGGTGCCGAAGAACGCCTTGGCGTGGGTGAGTCTGCCCTTCTTCGCGACAAAGGAGAGATCGTCGAGCCAGCCCGCCTGATGGAAGCGGTTCTTGTTTTCTTCGATAAACTGTGTGGTTTCTTCAAGGCTCTTGCCCGCCGCTCTCTGATCGGCGGCGTACAGCACCATCAGACCGAAGCCGGGGCCGAAGCGCAGGGTGTCGACCAAGCTGATCTTGATGTCGGAGAGCTCCTGCTCCAGCTCTTTCTTTGCGATCGCAGCAAAGCCGTTCGCGCCGGAGATCGCGCCGGAGATGGTCATGCACAGCACATCCTTGCCGTTGTCGTAAGCGTCTTTGAACGCTTGCTTGAAGGTGGCGACGTTGGCGGGAGCGGTCGAATACCCGTCGGGATTTTTCTTTAAGTCGTTATAGAAACCGACTCTGTCAAAGCGATCCCACTCCAAGGGGGATTCCACCTGTGTTTTGTCGGGCAGAGTGATGATGCCTCTGACGATTTGGATATCGTGCTCTTGGCAGATCTCTTTGGAGAGATCGCAGGTCGCGTCAGCGATGATAACAAAGTTTTTCATAATATACCTCTTTACGGAATGTATTTTTGCAAGAAGGAGAGAAGCCGGTTTTTGACCTCTTCCTCCTGCGTCATAAATGACATGAGATGATTGGCGCCTTCGATGTAGATCCTGTCTTTCTCTGCGGCGCAGGCGTCATAGTTTTGTTTACCGTATTCGATCGAAACGGTGGTATCCGCCGTACCGTGTAAGAAGAAGCACGGGATTGCGGTATTCTTCAGCGAATCTCCGGCGGATGTCCTGATATCCAGTTTCAGGAATATCTTTCCCATCACAAAGCAGAGGGGCATCAGTAAAAAGTAGGGCAGATGCCGCTTCTTATCCTCATATTCCATCTGTCTGTACGGAGAAGTATAGCCTGAGTCGAGAATGAGCGCTTTGACTTTTTCACATCGGATCTTATCCGATGCCATTGCGGCGGTGGTCGCCCCCATGGACGCGCCGTAAATCAGGATGTCCTTCGCGTTCGTTTGGCGATCGATCCAGTCGATCCAGTTGAGCAGATCGTATTGTTCGATAAGCCCGAGCGTCGACCGCTTACCCTGTGAAGGGCCGTGCGCTCGCTGATAGATCATCAGGACGTTATACCCCAGATCCAGAAGCCATCTCGCCTGAGCGGACATGTTGAGATAGGGACCCGTGGAATATCCGTGTGCTATGATCACGGTCTTGTCGGCGCCTTGATCATAGAAGTCGGCGCACAGACGCGTGCCGTCCTTTTCGCCGGTGATCCACACCCGCTTTTTGTTCAGCGAATGCAGATAGGCGCTGTCCTCTTTGATCCTTTTTTCAAACGGTTCCCGATAATTGCCCTGAAAGACCGTTGTTTCGGGCTCGCGAAAGCCGGGCCTCTTGAACACGTTGAAGAGACCCACCGCGGCAGGGCCGACAATGAAGATAAGGTAGATCAGGATAAGGATGAGGAGGATGATAATAGGAATGGGCATAGTTTTGTTCAGTGCATAGTGCAAAGTGCAGAGTGCAGAGTGTTCAGCGCACAGTACAGAGTGCTCAGTGCATAGCGGTTGGTGATCGGGGATCACTTCATATGAATATCTTTATATTTTTCCCACTGCTTGCGGACGGAT
Source organism: uncultured Ruminococcus sp. (assembly GCA_964588105.1). Classification (GTDB taxonomy): domain Bacteria; phylum Bacillota; class Clostridia; order Oscillospirales; family Acutalibacteraceae; genus Ruminococcoides. Next base: position 16,357 of record CAZPOG010000002.1, read on the forward strand.
TCTTCCTGTTCGCTGTAGTGTTTGTTGAACACTGCTTCATAGGCAAAATGCTCGCAGTTGTTATGGATAAGATTATAGCCTGTCTCGCCGATACGCGAGCGGGCGATCTTCTCCGTTTTGTCGGGAGAGTTTTTGGAGAGCTTTTCTTTGAGCGTGTAGAGCGGCGCTTCTACCGCGTTCTGACAGGCAAAGACATCGATATCGGTGGATAGGACCGACACCGTCTCCTGTTTGTCCTGAAACTCGGGCAGCGGCGGATAGCCGAAGGCGACGACTTCTTCTTCCGAGAGGAAGACGCCGTAGTGATAGACGTTGCCGAGCTTGACTCGGATGATATCGCCCTTTTTCAGCTCACGAACAGTCCACTTCATCAGGAAAGCTTCCTCTCTATATAGGTGACGACGTCGCCTAAGGTACCGAAATCGTTCAAGGTCACGCCCTCAAACTCGATCCCGAAGGACTCCTCGATCGCGATGACCATATAGAGAACGGAGACGGAGGAAAGTCCGAGATCGGTCGTCAGCACCGCGTCCTCGGTCGCTTTCTCGATTTTATCGGCGCCGTTTGGATCGGCAAAAAGCAGGATGTCTTTCAGTTTTTCGATGATTTCCTGTCGGCTCAGCATTTTTTGTACCTCTTGATCTTCATACTCGGTGTACGCTCAAAGTCCGAAGTGCGTACAACGATCTTCTGGACTCTCTGATAGGGGTCAAGGCTTTGGTTGATCTTCTCGAGTTCTTTTTTGACGAATTCCATGGGATTATCAACACCCAGTTTTTCGAGGATCGCGGCTCTGGGAACGACCTCTAAGGAGAGGAAGTGAGCGCCGTTTTCATCGACGTCTTCAAACACCTGAGAATCCTGAATGAAGTCAGGTTTGTTAAAGGGCACCTCTACCTCTGCGGGTGAGATGTTCTCGCCGTTTGGCAGAACGATGATCTCTTTGATCCTGCCGGTGATATAGAGGAAGCCCTCGTCGTCGATCCTGACAAGGTCGCCGGTCTTAAACCAGCCGTCCTCGCTGTAAACGCCGGTCTCGTCTTCGCCGACATAGCCGTCCATCATGTTCAGACCTTTGAGCCACAGCTCGCCGTCGACGATCTTGAACTCTTGATGAGGATAAGGAAGACCGACGGAGTCGGGTTTTCTCAGCGATTCGGGGTTGCCCGATACGAGGTTTGCGGATTCTGTCAGACCGTAGCCCTGCAGCAGTTTGACGCCCAGTTGGGTCTCATACTCTTTGATCAGATAGGGAGAGACAGCCGCGGCGCCTGCGATGATGTATTTTAAGGAGTCGCCCAGCATATTCTTACCGAATTTTTTCGAGAGCATCAGGCTCATTTCCGCCAAAGCGGGAACAAATACTAAAACGGTAGGACGGAATACGGCGACGTCCTTGAACATATCTTTGTTGTTCTTGCAGATATAGAGGTCGGAACCGGTGTAAAGAGAGGTCATCAGGTTGCGGATCAGACCGAACACATGAGAGAGCGGGAGCACCAGCAGATATCTCTGATTGAATACGGCATCATAGCCGTAGCAGCCGTTGACGGTGCCCTGCATCACGGCGATATTACTGAGCAGCGCGCCCTTAGGTTTTCCGGTAGTGCCGCCGGTGAACATGATCACGCAGGGATCTTTGCCGTCGGGGATCACGATATCGGTTTTGGTATCGGCAGTCTCTGCGGTACAAACGGTGACAAAGTCCGGTCTCTGGGAGCGAAGGACGCCTAAGTTCTCCTCCATATCGGGAGCGTAAACCAGTTTATCAAGAGAGAACTTCATCGAACAGCCGAACACGGTGGGCGCGTCCAGCTGAGGCGGCAGGATCACCGCGCAATAGCCGAGGGTGACCGTCGCGAGATACGCCTTGACAAAGTCGTAGGAATTCCTGGCATAGATACCGACTCTGAGTTTTTTGTCGGAGTCGTCTTTTAACAGGGTGCGAAAGTACGCGATATCTTCGTCGATTTTTAGGAAGGAGTATTTTTCTCCGTCGTCTTCGATGGCGATACTGTCTGCGTATTCTTCGACGCAGCGGATCCACATCTGTGATACAGTGTCATACTCTTTGATTTTCGCAAAATCCTCCGCGGAGCAGTATTTGGCGAAAACATCTCTTGTAAATTCCATTTTGATTCTCCTTAAAATTTACTGATATTCTTCAGCGAGCTTTTCCAGCTGCTGCATTTTACGGAATAATTTGTCCGAGACCTCTTCGATCTGGGCGAAGGTCGGCATGCAGCCGTATTCTTTGATCAGGTCGATCGGTTCTCCGACAGCAAACAGGATCCGATCAAAGGCTGAGCGCATATTCCTGATATAGATCGGCAGGATCGGCGCTTTGCCTCTGAGCGCCATCAGCACCACGCCGGACTTGAACTGTTCGATATCGGTTTTGGTATGGGTGACATGACCCTCGGGAAACATATCAATGACCTCGCCCTGCTTCAAAGCGGCGGTTGCCGCCTTGACAGCGTCTAAAGAAGCGTTTTCGGGATCGATCGGGATACATCTGCCCGCCTTGAAAAGCGGATGCGCTTTGGAGTCGTATATCTCCTTTTTGATGATAAAGCGGTTTCTTCTGTACCACATCGCGAGAGATATATAGACGGGATCATAGAAGGTCGAGTGGTTGGCGATCACCAGCGCGGGACCGCGGATCTTCTTTTTTGCATTTTCATTCTCATAGATCCATCGGGGTCTGAGCCACACGATCAGCGGCAGAGCGCCGGTGACCCGCAGAAAGTCCGTCGGGAAATACTTGAATGAGAACAGCGGCGCCTTAGGAGGCTTTGGCTGCGTCTTTTCTTTTTCGTTCATTGAGATCTTTTCCTAAAAGTATGATTTTTTCGCGCATGGCGGCGGTCAGAGCTTCGATGTTTTCCTTATCGCTCTTTTTGTCGTCGGTAAACTGGGAAGGAAAAATCGGCTCGCCGATGATGATATGCGCGCGGTTTTTGAGATGAAAGTAGGAGCCGTCGGTATAGACGGGGATAACGGGCGTGTCGGTGGAAAGTGAGAGGAAAGCCGCGCCGGTTTTGAACTCAAGCGGTTTCTCTTCCTCTTTTTTCGGCACTCTGCCCTCGGGCCAGATACCGACAACGCCGCCCTTGTTCAGGATTTTTTCGCTCTTTGTCATACAGCTCAGATCGGCAGAGTAGCGGTCGACATAGATACCGCCGAGCAGTCTGATCAGGATACCGAGGAACGGTTTCTTGAACAGCAGTTCCGCCATCTGCACCCGCAGCGTTCTCGTAAAGAACGCGAACATCAGCACAGGGTAGTCAAAAACCGAGGTGTGGTTGCAGATGACGATCGCCTTGCCTTTGATATGTCTGTTCTGGACGGCTTTGTTTTCATAATAGATCTTGGTGTGAAACAGGAAGAACTGGATGGGCCATCCCGTAATCTTCGCAAAAAAGTTAAAAAAAGTATAAAACATAATTACTGATTCTTACGAATATAGTCTCTGAATTCCCTGACGGTGGAGAGGGTCTTGCCGTTTTCGGTCGGGAAGGAGAGTGAGAGCTTCTGTGACAGCTCGGATACCATCGCAAAGTATTCTAAGGAGGATCCGCCGAGGTCTAAGAAGAAGTCCGCCGACTCGGGGATATCCTCTTCATTTCTCGAGAGCGCTGTCGCGAACGCCGCTTTCAAAGCAAGGGTCAGCTCGTCGGTCTCGTCTTCTGTCATCGTCGCGGGTGAGAGAACATGGAACTCGTTGTTCTTTGCCGCGTTTGTCAGACGGATACGGTTGAGCTTGTATTCATCCTCGATGAGCAGTCGATCGTCCGTGTAGATGATCCTGCGGATCTCAGAGCTTAAGTTCATGTCGGAGAGCTTCTTTTTGAGCTCTCTGTCGAGCAGATCAAAGCGTTCTTTGGTGATGAATTTGCTGACGCTGACGATCAGGGTGGGGATCGTCTGATCCTGCTCCTTCACGCCGACCAGGCAGACGCTTTCGACGTCTTTGATATGCAGTTCGGGCTCGATCAGGTTGGGGTTGAGGTTCTCGCCCGAATACCCGATGACAAGGTCGTCTCTGCGGCCTAAGATCTTATAGTGACCGTTGACACACTGTGCGAGATCTTTGGTGCGGAAGAACTCGTTGTCTGTTCGGGGCTTTTTGATCCCGTCTTCTATAATATATTTGGCGATAGCGCGTCCTTTGACCATCAGCTCGCCGTTTTCGTCGATTTTGTATTCCATCCCCTGCATCGGTTCGCCGACAAAACGGTCGAGCAGGATGCTCCTTTTTGTTGACAGCTCTACGGAAGTGATGCCGATTTCGCTCATGCCGTAGCCGTCCGCCAGAGGATAACCGATGGAATTGAAGAATCTCACGCTCTCATAGGAGACAGAGGAGCCTCCGGTGATGAGAAAACGGATACTCTCGCCGAAGAGGTTTTCTCTGACCTCTTTGAACGCGACTTTAGAGAAAAGCGTACCAAGCGCGGAGTCACCCAGCTTATCTCTGAGCGCCATCGCCTTGTTGAATTTTGCTTCGGTCTTTTCGCCTCTTTGATGAATGGTCTTCATCGCCTGAGAATAGACCGTTTCCCAGAACAACGGCACGGCAAAGATGTGCGTGACCTTATGCCGCTTGACGGTGCCGGTGATGGTGTTGGGCGCCATATCCTTGAGCTCGACAAAAGTGCGGGAGAAGAAGGAGAACCAGATATATACCGCTACCAGTCCGAACGCGTGATAAAACGGCAGGAAGGTCAGCAGCTTGAGACGGTTCTCGCAGTGCTTCTGGATCTGCTTGGACTGTTCGATGATACCGAGCGAGCCTTTGATCTGGTAGAACAGCTCCTCTGCCGTATAGGCGCAGAGCTTGACATGGCGGGAGGTTCCGGAAGTCATCACCAGAATCTCCGTGCCGAAAGAATCGGGAGTATATGCTTCTTCGTCTTCTGTGATATCGCTGTCCATGACCGTTTTGACGGAGTATTCCCGTTTGTCGGAGATGACCGCTTTGGCGTCGCAGTCTAAGATCGACTGTTCCACCATATCCTGCGAGAGCCTTAAGTTGATCAGAAGAGGGTTATACCCGCACAGAAGGATTCCCCAGAAGTTCTCGATCCATGACAGAGAATTGTTCTGGGAAAGTCCGACGAAAGACCCCTTAGGAACGTCCGACAAAAGACGTTCGATGGTTTTTGCGCGGCGCAGGGTTTGCTCTTTCGCCTGCTGATAGGTCGTTGTATGGATACGGTAGCCCGAGGAGCGCTCATACATGATGTTCTTACCTTCTGAAAACATCAGAGAGAAGAGCGTTTCATAGCTGATACCGTTTTCTTCAAACCTTCTTAACTTGGTTTCGATGTAGTCTTTGATACTTTTGTATTCTTCAATGCCGATTTTTGCGGTATTCATATATCTTCTCTGAAATACATCCTTGTAGAATTTTACACACTTGTGTACATACATAGATACTATACTACAAAATCCGCTTTATTGCAAGGAAAATCGACAGGGATTTTGTGTAAATCTTCGTGATATCCGCATTAAAAAGACAAAAAAGAAAGGCGGAGCCGTATTCGGACTCCGCGCGGGTTACTTCGTTATTTTGCTGATTTGATACGGATAACCGTCCGAGAGGGTGAAGCTGTCATAGATTCCTTCACTGACAAAAAGCTCATCGTTATCGTTTAGCAGGATGTAGTCAAATCGGTATTTGTTATCGGTTTGGTAGAATTCTTTCGCTTTCTCTTCTCCCATCACGAACAGCGCGGTAGAGAGGGCGTCGGCGGCGATTCCCGAGTCACAGACCACGGTGACACAAAGGGTGCCGTTGTCGACGGGGTATCCGGTCTTCGGATCGATGATATGGATATACTTTTTGCCGTCCTCGCCGATGAAGTACCTCTCATATCCGCCGGAGGTGGAGATAACTTTTTCGGTGACGGAAAGGGTGCCGAAGAGGGACGAGGGATCTGCGGGATCCTGTATGCCTACGGTCCACAGCTCTTTGTCATCCTTCATGCCCCACGGCAGGATCGTGCCGCCGAAGTCGACGATACCGGTGATGTCTTTGTTGTTCTCAAAGTGGTTTTTGGCTCTGTCGGCAAGCCATCCCTTGGCGACCGAACCGAGGTCGATCATCATCCCTTCGGGGAGGGTGACGGTATTATGTTCCTTGTCGATATCGATCTTTTGGTATCCGGTATTCTCCAGCAGTTCGTTAATCTCGTCCCCGGTCGGGATACGGTATTGATCCGTGGTGAATCCCCACGCGCTCGAAACGGGATAGAGGCTGATATCCAGATATCCGTCGAGGTCTTCGCAGAGCGCTTTGGCGTCTGCAATCAGGGGCAGGATGTTCTCGTCGACCTGTATCGGCTCTCCCTGTGCATGGTTGAGCTTGTAGATATCGCCGCTTTCATCGGTCACAGAGAGCAGCGGATCAAAGTATTCCGCGTCGCCCTGCATCGCGTTCGCGACCACTGCGTTGCCGTTTCCGTAGAGCTTGAGGCTCATATAGGTATCCATCGCGAAGAACTCGTGTTCCGACGGGAACGAACTTTTGCAGGAGGACAGCGTCAAGAGGCAAAGCGCCATCAAAAACAGCGCAAGTAATTTTTTCATATTATCACCTGAAAGTATCGTATCACAGCCCGCCATAGAAGTCAAACACGAAAAAGATAACAAAAAGGTTTTGAAGATAATCCTTGAAGAAACGGAATAATAGTGTTATACTATTATCAGAAAAGATAAAGGAAGTGTGTTCTGTGGACAATAAGATATACACACTCAATGAACTGAAGAGTATTATCGCTCCGATCGCCTATCGCTACAATGTTGACAGAATATACCTGTTTGGTTCATACGCCAGAGGCGAAGCGGATGAAAACAGCGATATTGATTTATGCGTTGACGCGGCTTCCATCAAAGGCCTTTTTGCCTTAGGCGCTTTATATGCCGATTTGAAAGAGGAGCTGGGGAAAGAGCTCGATTTTGTCACCGTAAAATCACTGAAATATAATGCGGATTCTGATTTTGTAGGAAGTCTGGAAAAGGAGCGGATTCTGATTTATGAAGCAGCTTAACAGAGATAAGAGTATTCTGGAACACATCGTTGTTTATACCGTCAAGATCGAGAACTCCATCCGTCGTTTCGGAAATGGTTTTCAGGTATTCTTAGAAGACGCTGACTTTCGGGATGCGGTCAGTATGAATATTCTGCAAATCGGTGAACTGGCAAAAAAGCTTTCCGATGATTATATCCAAAAGACCTCCCATGAAATGAACTGGAAAGCAATCAAAGGTATGCGTGATTTTTTTGCCCATGATTACGGTTCGATGGATGTAGAACGTATTTGGGAAACCGCTGTCAACGATATTCCTGCCTTGAAGGAATTCTGTGAAGATCAGATCCGTAATTATCAATAAAAAATGACCGGAGCAAGCTTTCGCGCTTGCTCTTTTGTTTTCGCGAGGATGTTGACATTACCCGACATTATGGTAAAATCATTGTAGATTTATCAGACGGAGAACGACATGAAGAACAAAGCGCTGATCATAATTATCATCGTGATATTCCTGCTCGGTGTGGGCGGGTCTGTTCTCGTGCTGTTTTCCGGATCAAAAAACACGGTGAATATCATCTCCGACGGCAAAATTGTGGAGAGCGTCAACCTCTCTTCCTCGCCCGATCGGGAGATCGTTGTGGAGTACGAGGGCAGGACGAACACGGTTGAGATCAAGGACGGGAAGATCCGCGTCATTGACGCCGAATGTCCCGATCACACCTGTATGCGGATGGGAACGCTCGAGAGCGCCGCTCTGCCGATCGTATGTCTGCCCAATCATTTGGTGATAACATTTGCCGAGGACGACAGCGCCGTTGACGCGGTATCGAGGTGAGCGTATGAACGATAAGGTCAAACGTCTCGCACAACTCTCTCTGCTCACCGCTGTCGCCCTGATCATCTTCGTGGTGGAGCTGCAGATACCGAATCCCTTCCCGATCCCGGGGATCAAGCTCGGACTCGCCAATATCGTCACGGTATACGCCGTCTATCACTATCGGTGGTACGAGGTGTCTGCGGTCGTGGTGTTGAGGGTGGTGCTGGGCTCTTTATTCTCGGGTAATATGATGGCGCTGATCTATTCGCTTTCGGGATCATTTTTCTGTCTGGTCGGGATGCTGCTGCTGAGAAAGATCGTGGATGAAAAGCATATCCCCATCGCGTCTGTTTTCGGCGCGATACTCCACAACACCGGCCAGATGGCGGCGGCGCTTCTGATCACGCAAACGCCGCAGCTTTTGGCATACTATCCCTTTTTGATCGTGTCGGGATGTCTCGCGGGATTATTTACGGGACTTTTAGCGCAGTTTATCATACAAAGGCTGAATAAAATCAAGAAAAAGACAGGGTAAAGAACAAGATTCCTTACCCTGTTTTCAGAATAAATATAAAAATCACATAACAGATCCCATAAAGGATCGGCTGGTGCAGCAGATAGATCGGCAGGCTGTGTCTGCCGATGAGATCCAGAACGGGGATCCTCTGTCGAAACAGCTCTGTCGCTCGGAATGTTTTCAGCGTTTTCCACAGGAAGAATCCCGCAAAAAACAGGAAGATCCACGGCAGGAGAGGGAAGAAGTCCGCGGAGTAGAAATCCGTGCTTTTGAGTCCGAGAAACGACAGGAACTTAACTTGATACAGACCTTCGGGCAATGGGATCAGCCTGAAGTTGAAAAATCCCAAAAACTGCTTCGGCACACCGTAGAAAAAGGAGAACAGCAGAAAAAACCCGACCGCTCCCATGATCGGCGGCAGCTTCTCGTAAACCGGCTTCAAAGCGGCGGTGATCAGCATCGCGCAGCCGATGAGGTTGAGGATGCCGAACCATATCACCTGAGAGGGCATAAAGATCGCGGTGATCGCGGTGATCGCGAAGCCGCAGAGATTGACGATGATCCCTCTTTTGTACGGATGCTTTGAAAAGTTCATCGACACGCCCGACACCAGAATAAAGGTATAACAGATGAACCTCTCCCATATCGTCGCACCCGTCGTCAGATACCAGTTCTCATCTACGGCGAACACGACAAAAATATCGTAGCACAGGTGATAGGCGATCATGTTGATGATCGCAATTCCTCTGATCGCGTCTATCAGGTTGTATCGTTTGGATAAATCTTTTTGTTTCATGTGATCATTGTACAATAATGAAAGAACGAATGCAATACAATCTTTTCACACAGATTTCACATTCCCGACAAGATGTCATCATATTGACAGATTATGATAATCATGCAAAACCCGAAAATCTTTTGATCCGAAGGAGAGAGTATTATGAAGAAAATGAAATCAAGATTAGCGATTTTACTGTCAATATTGCTTGTAGCGGGTATGATCATTTCTACGATGACGTTTTCCGCATCGGCTGAGACATCCCAAAGGCTGTTAGGCGACGTCGACAATGACGGTACCGTTACCGTCTTAGACGCGACAAAGATCCAGAAGGCGCTTGCCTCTATTCTGACTATTGACAAAGAGAGCGAGAAGGCGGCGGATGTCGACGGCGACGGTGTGATGAGCATTGTCGACGCTACCGTGATCCAGAAGTGGCTGGCGTCCATTTCGGTTCCCTACGCGATAGGAGAGCCGATGGAGAGTGAAGAGAATACAGAAGCGACGACCGCGACCGAGGCTCAGACCGACGCTCCCACGCAGGCTCAGACCACAGCTCCTACAGAGGCGGAGACCACCGGCGACGAGTGGAAGGAGAACACCGGCACGATCACTCTCTCCGATTCCGGCATCACCGTTACCGGCGAAGGCGCATATGTCTCGGGCAACGTCGTCATCATCAACGAGGGCGGCGACTGGGAGGTCACCGGCTCTTGCTCGAACGGTATGATCTATGTCAACACCGGCGAAGAGAAAGACGCGAACGACAAGGTCAAGTTAAGACTCAACGGTATGAGCCTGACCAACACATCCGGTCCCGCGATCTTCTTTGACCGCTGCAAGAAGGCGTTCATCACTATCGAGAGCGGATCGACCAATACCGTGACCGACGCCTCCTCCTATACGCTCACAGGCGACTATACTGTCGGCGGTACCACTTACGCGATCGATACCACTCAGGCAAAGGGCGCGATCCATACCGACGATACCTTGGAGGTCAAAGGCAAAGGCAAGCTCACCGTCAAAGGCAACTATAAGCACGGTATCTGTTGTGACGACGATATCCTGATCGAGAACGGCGTATTCAATATCACTTCTGTCAAAGACGGTATCCACGCCAACGACGATATCACGATGGACGGCAAGAATATTGAGATCACGATCGACGCGTCCTCCGACGGAATCGACTCTGAGGGCACGATCAATATGACGTTGGTCAAATCCGTCAGTATCACCGGTGAAGGCAAAGGTATCAAGGCGGATCTGGATATGATCTTTACCGCCGGTTCCTATACGATAGACACCACCGACGACTGTATCAACGGCAACGCGGCGGTAACGCTCAGCGGCGGTACCTATGATCTGACTTCCGGCGACGAGGCGGTCACCGCGGCGTCCGTTCTGACAATGGAGAATGTTGAGCTGACTGCAAACACCACCGGCAAGGGTATCAAGGCAGAGTCCGATCTCTATGTCAACTCCGGCACCTATGTGATCAATTCCGGCGACGACAGCATCCACTGCAACGGCAATGTGACCATCTCAGACGGTGACTTTACACTGAACTCTTCCGACGACGGTATCCACGCCGACACTACCCTCACTATTGAAAGCGGCACAATCGTTATTACACAGAGCTATGAAGGATTGGAGGGCAACGACGTCATCATCAACGGCGGCGTGATCAGCGTAACAGCCTCCGACGACGGCATCAATGCGGCAGGCGGTCAGGACAGCAGCTCTCAGGGCGGCAGACCCGGCCAGAATCCGTTCCAGCCCGGCTCATCCTCCAACAATGCCATCACCATCAACGGCGGCGAGGTCTATGTGGTCTCTTCCGGCGACGGAATCGACTCCAACGGCGCCCTGAATTTCAACGGCGGTATCGTTGTGGTCCAAGGTCCGAACACGGGCGGCAATTTCGCAGTCGACGCGGACGGCACCGTGGGCTTTAACGGCGGTACGGTAGTCGCACTGTGTTCCTCTAACGCCATGTGGGAGGATATCACCCGCAAGACCGGAAACGCAGTCTACAACAAAAGTATCGGCAATGTCAGCAAGGACTCGACCGTATGTATCACCGACTCAAGCGGCAACGTCTTAGCGGCGGTGAAGAGCCGGCTCTCCGGCAATCTCGGCGTCCTGTTCTATCAGAGCGGCGCTACCCTCTCAAGCGTGAAGTTCGTGACCGGCGGCAACTACAGCGGCACGCTGAACAACTACGGCTACGGTACCGGCGGCACCGTTTCGGGCGGCACAAGCTACTCGCCCTCCACCTCTTCGGGCGGTGGCGGCGGTTGGAACCCCGGAAGACCGTAATATAGAGAAGAGAGAAGAGAGAATAGAGAATAGAGAAGGGCGGGCTCTGCCCGCACCTGATTTCTATTGGTACAAATATTTAAGCTGGAGTTTCCATCGAAGCTCCAGCTTTTTATTTAATACTATTATAATTGTTCGAGCCGCAGGCGAGTAACCATCACTCTTCTCTCTTCTCTCTTCTCTAAAACTTGATGTCCATCTCCAGATAGGCGGGGATGCCCTTGAAGCACAGGACGTTGATGTTCTCGGATATCTCGTCGAGAGATTCTCTGCGATCCGAGTTGAACCATCGCTGGTACACCGCGACCAGTCCCGACATCGTGAAGTCGAGCATCAGATCGACCTTCTTCTCATCAACAGGAACATAGGGGATCACTAATTCTCTGGTCTTCGCCTTGAGCAGGTTGACGATCTTGACGGCGAGGTTGGCGTTGGAGTCCATCGAGAGCAGATAGCCGAAGAAGTCGAGGTCGGTGTTGATGATGGCGGTCAGCTTCTCAAAAGCCTGCAAAGGCGTTTTCAGGTTATCCTTAAAGTCGGACTCGGTCAGCACTCTGTCAAAGGCGTCTGCGATGTCGTTTTCGATCTCGTCTACGATCTCATACACGCCCGCATAGTAGTTGTAGAAGGTCTTGCGGTTGATATCGGCGAGGTCGGCGATATCGCTGATGGTGATATCGTTGATATCTTTCTCGGCAAGCAGGCGCGCAAAGGCGTTTTTGATGGCGCGTTTGGTTTTGATCACCCTTCTGTCGGGCGCTTTTTCGGTCTTCGGCATCTTTTACCTCCGATAAATAATACACATTTGTTACTTAATCGACAAATAACGAGTTATCCGTGGCAATTACACCAAAACACTTTGGTTTTGATGTTTTCAAAAAAACGAATTTCCTGTATTATAATACACAATTGGGGCAAAAGTCAATATTTCAGCAAAATGTGTGTAATAATTCTTATACATTTCAAAAGGAAAGGTTATTATGAAGATATTGATCTTGTCTGCTGACAGGGAGATGTATTCCGCCGCGGCGGCGCTGTATGAGTCGTCACGGGAGAGAGGCGCCGCCTGTGAGATCGTGCGGCTGTCCTCGTTTTATACGCCTTCCGGCAGCAAGTATAAAGAATTGGTTTTTCGTACCAAAGCGGCGTTATCGTCGGTCTATCCCTCGTATGATCCTATGGACAGAGAGATGCTGGGCAGACTCGGCGAGTATATCGCGCGGGAAAATGTTGACTGTGTGGTAGCCGCCGACGCAAGAGCGGTCAAAGCGGCGTCCGCGGTCAGAAAGCGTTTTCCTTGTGTACCGAAGTTTTACGGACTGCTCACCGACGCGGGAGCGGCGCAAGGCGTTTCCGGTGAAGGGATCGACGGTTTCTTCATTCCGCACAGCGATATGGCGGACAAGTTAAGAGAAAAAGGCATAGAAGGAGAGTTCTATCCGACCGGTATGCCGGTGGAGAAAGGCTTCTTTCGACGGTTTACCAAGAAAGCGGCGAGAAACTACCTCGCGATCGACGAGAACACGCGCGTCTATATGCTCCTCTCTCAGGGGATCGGATACGAAGAGGTCAGAGACGTCTGCGACGAGATGCTCAAGGTGGAGAAAGAGGGCTTTTTGTTCTATGTCTTTGTCGACCGCGGCTGTGAGAAGGGCGAGCTGCTGAGAAGACGGTATCAGAACAGCACAAGCGTTCAGATTATCACCGTGAACAAGCACATGGATATCTATATGGAAAGCGCCGATGTGATCCTGACCCGTCCCGAGGGCTATGAGAACTTCGAGGCGGCGGCGGCAGGCGTGCCGCTGGTTCATCTGATGACGGTCAGAGGTCCCGCGGCGACTGCGGAGTTCTTCTCCTCCCATGAGATGTCGCTGCTCGGCAACACCGTTTCCGACACGGTAAGAAAGGCGAGACGCCTGATCGATGAAAAAGCACTCTCCAGAAGAATGATACGCCGCCAGTCGATGCTGGTCGGACTGGACGCGGCAGATAAAATACTGGACAAAATGATTTCCAACAATGCAAAGACAAGTGAGGTCAACTGAAATGAGAACATTAACCATCAACGGAAAAAAATATTCGGATATGCTCAGAGCGGGCGCGCAGAACTTAAACGCCAACAGAGAGGTCGTCAACGATCTTAACGTGTTCCCGATTCCCGACGGCGACACCGGCGATAATATGTATATGACCATCAGCTCCGGCGCCAAGAAGTCGGGCAAGTCCGACCTGCTCGGCGACGTTGCGGCGATCTCCGCCAGAGAGATGCTCTTAGGCGCGCGCGGCAACTCCGGCGTGATCCTTTCGAGAATCTTCTCCGGTATCGCCAAGGGACTTTCCGGTGTGAAAGAAGCGGACACAAGGATCTTTTCCAAAGCGCTTCGCGCAGGCGTGAAAGAATCCTATCAGGCGGTATCCAATCCCGTAGAAGGTACCATCCTCACCGTCTACAGAGAGGCGGTAGAATCTACCTCCGAACATTCGGTAGAGAGCTTTGAAGAGTTCTTCGACGGATTTATCAATGAGATCAGAGCGTCTTTGGAGCGTACGCCTGAGCTGCTGGATGTTCTCAAAGAAGCGGGCGTGGTTGATTCCGGCGGCGCGGGATTCCTCTATATCGCGGAGGGCATGAAAGCGGCGCTCTCCGGTATGGTGTTCGAAGAGACCTCCTATGTCGATAACGGTCCGAGAAAGCCCGACCTCAACGCCTTTACCGAAGACAGTATTCTGGAATTCGGCTACTGCACCGAATTCTTGTTAAGATTGCAGAAGAGCAAGATCGATATCGACGCTTTTGATCTGGACGCCTTTATCGAATGGCTCAACTCTGTCGGCGATTCTGTCGTCGCTTTCAGGGAGGGCACCATCGTCAAGGTCCATGTTCATACCTTGACTCCCGGCGATATCCTCAATCACTGCCAGCTTTACGGAGAGTTCCTCACCACCAAGATCGAGAACATGACCCTTCAGCATAACGAGACCCATCCCGTACAGGAGAAGAAGGAAGAACCCATCTTTCATGTCGAAAAGCCGAAAAAGGACTTCGGTATCGTTGCGGTAGCGGCAGGCGACGGCATCAAGGAGATCTTCAATTCCTTAGGCTGTGACGTCGTCGTTGACGGAGGTCAGAGCATGAACCCCTCCGCCGAGGATATGATTGAAGCCTATGAGAAGGCGAACGCTAAGACCGTATTTGTCTTCCCGAACAATTCGAATATTGTCCTGACCGCCCAGCAGGCGGCGTCGCTCTACGGCGACTGTGATGTGCGTATCATCAAGACCAAGACCATCGGCGAAGGCTACTCCGCGATCTCGATGTTCGACACCACCATCGGCGGCGCGGATGAGATCGAAGAGAACTTAAACGAGATCATCCAAGACGTCGTCACCGGTATGGTATCCGTCGCGTCCCGCGATACCGAGCAAAACGGCGTCGAAGTGAAGAAGGATGAGTATATCGGCTTTGTCGACGATACCATTTATATCGACAGCGCCGACCGCGCTCAGGCGGTGACGGGACTGTGCGAGAAGCTCGACGCGCAGAACTATGATATTATGCTGATGCTGATCGGCGAAGCCGTCGACAAAGAAGAGAGCGACAAGGTCTATGAAGAACTGAAAAAGAAATACAGCCGTACCGAAGTGATCGCCCTCGACGGCGGTCAGCCGGTATTTGACTATATTATTATACTGGAATAAAACACAACCATTTGGAGGATTACTATGCTGGTTATCTTTACCGACACCGATACCGATCTGACGCCTGAGAAGGCAAAAGAGTTCGGCTATCACATGATCTCGATGCCCTACAGCATCGATTCGAAAACCACCTACCCTTATGAGGATTTCGAGGAGTTTGACGCTCACGCGTTTTATGACAAGCTCCGCGCCGGCGCTCTGCCCAACACCAGCGCGATTTCCGAGCAAAACTACAAGGACTACTTTGAGCCGTATTTTGCGCAGGGTGACGATATCCTTTACGTCCATTTCTCCCGCGCGATGACCGCGACCTTTGACAACATGGACAAGGCGGTCGCAGAGCTTAAGGAGAAATATCCCGAGAGAAAGTTCTACACCGTCGATACCAAGGGTATCACCATCGGCTCTCTCAATATCGTCGAGGAGATCGGCGACCTGTATCAGCAGGGCAAGACCGCCGAGGAGATCCTCGAATGGGCCAAGACCGAAGTGGACAAGTTCGCTGTATACTTCTTTGCGGATGATCTGAAGTTCTTCAAGCACTCGGGACGCGTCTCGGGTCTTGCGGGAACCATGGGCACCCTGCTCGGTATTCGTCCGATCATCTATATGAGCGAAGAAGGCAAGATGATCTCCGTCGGTAAGGAGAAAGGCAAGACGAAGGCGATCGCCCGCCTGGTATCTTATGTGGAACAGCTCGGCGACGAGATCGAGAAGCACAGGGTGATCCTCGCCCACACGGACGCTCCCGAGCTGGTGGAAGAGCTGAGAACGCAGCTGATCGAGAAGTTCGGCGACCTCAACTTTGAGCTTTTCGACGTCAACCCCACCGCGGGTTCCCACTGCGGTCCCAACACCGTCGGCGTCAGCTTCCACGCAAAGAGAAGAACACTGTAAACGAACAAATATTTAGTCATTGCGAGCCCCTTTTAGGGGCGTGGCAATCCCCGTTTTTATGCAGACGGTTGCTGCAACAGGGGGATTCTCACGTCGAGGCAAAGCCTCTCCTCAGAATGACAATAACGAGGTACCCATGATAACCGTCAGAGAAGTAAAAACAAAAAAAGAACAGAAGGAGTTCATCAACTTCCCTCTGAAACTATATCGGGACAATCCGTACTTCGTGCCGCCTTTATACGGCGACGAGAAGAAGATGTTCCGGGATGACTTTGTCTACAAGAACACCTGCGAGACCGTCCATCTGAACGCTTATGACGACAGCGGCGTGATGGTCGGACGGATTACGGGATTTATCCAGAAAGCCGCCAACGAGAAGAACAACGAGAAGCGCGTGCGCTTCACCCATTTTGACGCGATCAACAGCGAAGAAGTCGCAAAGGCGCTGTTCTCCTATGTGGAGAACTGGGCGACAGAGCGCGGCATGGACACCGTCTGCGGCCCGCTGGGATATTCCGACCTCGAGAGAGAAGGACTGCTTGTCGAGGGTTTCGATCAGCTGTCGACCTTCGAAGAGCAGTACAACGCCGAGTATTATCAGCATTTGATCGAAGGTCTCGGCTATGAGAAAGAGGTCGACTGGACCGAGTCGAAGATCTATCTCCCCGACGAGGGCGCAGAAGAACTGCACAAGATGGCGGACTTCGTGATGAAACGCTATAATCTTCATTTCGGTGAAGCGAAGAACATCAATGATTTCATCAACAAATACGGCGACGGCTTCTTTGAGCTATTGGACGTTGCCTATGACAAGCTTTACGGTACCGTTCCCTTCACCCAAGAGATGAAGGACATGATGATATCGAACTTCAAGCTGATTGTCGACCTCAAGCATGTAGCGGTCATCCTTGACGAGAACGAGAAGATCGTGTGTCTGGGTATTTGCTTCCCCTCGATCGCCAAGGCGGTGCAGAAGTCGCAGGGGCATCTGACTCCCGCGGCGCTGATCAGACTGCTCAAAGCGATCAAGCACCCTAAGATCATCGATCTCGGACTGGTAGCAGTGGAGCCTTCTTACCTCAACCGCGGCGTCAGCTCGGTGATCTCATCGGAGCTGATCAAGATGCTCGCGGATCCTTCTATCGAATACGCGGAGACCAATCTCAATCTTGAGAACAACTTCGCGATCCAGAACCAGTGGAAGCGCTTTAGACGCGTCGACCACAAGAGAAGAAGAGCTTATGTTAAGAAGCTGAGCGAGGTTTGATATGAAAATAGTGATAGACTGCTTCGGCGGCGACAAGAGCCCTTCGGCAAATGTCAAAGGCGCCGTCGACGCGCTGAAAAGATATGACGATCTGACCCTGATCCTGACCGGCGACGAAGCGCAGATTCAGGATGAGCTCACCCGCTGCGGCTATACAGGCAATAAGATCGAGATCGTCCACGCGCCCGAAATCATCACCGGCGACGACAAGCCCGTTGACGCGATCCGGCTGAAGAAAGAGAGCTCGATGGTCAAGGCGATCAAGCTCCTCAGAGAGGACAAGGAGATCGGCGCGGTCGTATCCACCGGAGCGACGGGAGCGCTGATCGGTATCGCTACCGTCAGGATCGGACGCGTCCGCGGCGTCAGACGTCCGGCGTTCTGTCCGATTCTTCCCACCATGACCGGCGGGATCGTCGGCATCTGTGACTCCGGTGCGAACATCGACGCGGTGACCGCAGAGACGCTGGTACATAACGCGATCTTGGGCAGCAACTATCTCAAAGCCGCCTACGGGATCGAGAATCCCCGCGTCGCGCTCTTAAACGTCGGCACCGAAGCGCACAAGGGCGACGAAATGCGCAGAAAAGCCTACGAATATTTAAAAAACCTTGACAATTTTAATTTTGTCGGTAATATGGAAAGCAGGGATCTGCTCTCCGGCAAGTACGACCTTGTCGTCTGCGACGCGTTCGCGGGCAACGTACTGGTAAAGACCACCGAGGGTACCGCGCTCTTTTTGCTCAAGAAGATCAAGACCGATATTTACTCCAAAACCATCTACAAGCTCGGCGCGCTGTTGATGAAGAAGATGTTCTCTGAGGAGAAAGAATTCTTCAACTACCAGAACTACGGCGGATCGGTGCTGTTAGGATGTGAGAAGGTGATCGTCAAGGGTCACGGCTCTTCCGATGCGAAGGCGATATCCGTCTGTATCGATCAGGCGTATCGGATGTCAAACGGCTCGATGAACGAGCAAGCAGAGCAGCAGATCGCCGCTTTTCATCAGCAAATAGATCAAAATTAAGCGAGGGACATTTATGTTTGAAGAAGTCAAAACCATACTCAAAGAACAGTTAAGACTCGGCGACGTCGAGATCAAACCCGAATCCAAGATCAGCGAGGATCTCGGCGCGGATTCGCTGGATATCCTCCAGCTTCTGATGACCATCGAGGAGGAGCACGGCATCGTCATTCCCGACGAAGAGCTCGCCGCCTTCGAAACGGTACAGGATATCGTGGACTACTTAGAGAAAAATCAATGATTTTTCTCAGTGAAAAGAGAAGAGAGAATAGAGAAGAGTGATGGTTACTCGCCTTGCTCGAACAATTATCTTTTTTCAAAAAGAAAAGCCGGAGCTTCGATTAGGAAGTTCCGGCTTAATTGTTTTACCTATAGGAATCAGGTGAGGGCAGAGCCCTCCCATATCTTTTCTTTCTTCTATCTTCTCTGTTATTGCAGCGTCGCTGCAATAACCGCTTTGATCGTGTGCATGCGGTTCTCCGCTTCATCGAAGACGATGGACTGCTTAGATTCAAACACCTCGTCGGTGGCCTCCATACAGTCGATACCGAACTTGTCGTGGATCTGTTTGCCGATGGTGGTGCCCAGATCATGGAAAGCGGGCAGACAGTGCATAAAGCGGCACTGTTCTCCGGCGTTATTCATTAATGCCGAATTGACACGATAGGGAGAGAGATCGCGGATACGCTCTTCCCATACTTCATCGGGCTCGCCCATCGAGACCCATACGTCGGTGTAGATGACGTCGGCGTTCTGAGTCGCCGTTATCGGATCCTCATTGAACTCAAGCACCGCGCCGGTTTCCTTCGCGATCGCCTGACACTGCGCGATCAGCTCTGTGTCCGGGAAATATTTCTTCGGCGCGCAGGCGACAAAGTGCATTCCCATCTTTGATGCTCCGACCATCAGCGAGTTACCCATGTTATAGCGCGCGTCGCCCATGTAGACGAGCTTCTTTCCCTCGAGAGAGCCGAAGTGCTCACGGATGGTGAGAAAGTCGGCTAAGATCTGGGTGGGATGGAATTCGTTGGTCAGACCGTTATAGACGGGCACGCCTGCATGTTTAGCAAGCTCCTCGACGATCTCCTGTCCAAAGCCGCGGTACTCGATCGCGTCATACATCCTGCCGAGCACTCTCGCGGTGTCGGCGATAGACTCTTTCTTTCCGATCTGAGAGCCCGAAGGGTCAAGATAGGTCGGGTGCATCCCGAGATCGGCGGCTGCTACCTCAAAGGCGCAGCGTGTGCGGGTAGAGGTCTTCTCAAAGCACAGGGCGATGGATTTTCCTTCGCATAAGCGGTGGGGGATCCCCGCCTTTTTCTTTGCCTTGAGCTCAGCGGCGAGATCCAAGAGATAAGCGATCTCCTCTGTCGAGAGATCCAGCAGTTTTAAGAAATGTTTGTTTGTTAATGTGTTCATTTTTTCACCTGTAATGTGATTTGTAGGGAACGATGCCCACATCGTTCCGAAACGTTGTTATGAGTGCGATGTATGATAAAAAGGTTACTCGCCTTACGGCTCAAACAAAATATAGCGGTTCGATGTGGGCATCGAACCCTACGGCTCCCTCAGAATGACGTTTATAATATTACTCCCTTAATGATCTCCACTGCTTTTTTGAGGGTATCGCATTCGATACTAAGCGGCGGCAGGAGTCTTAACTTCTCCTTCGCGGAGAGGCACAGCACGCCCTTTTCCATACATTCCGAGAGAATTTCAGAGACCGCTTTATCGGTCTTGATACCGAGCATCATTCCGAGTCCGGAAACCTCTGCGCCGGTTTTTTCCAGTTCTTCTTTGATATATGCGCCTTTCTTTTCCACATCCGCAAGGAAGTTATCGTCCATACGCGATACCACAGAGATTGCCGCCGCCGCGCAGACGGGATTGCCGCCGAAGGTGGAGCCGTGATCGCCGAAAGAAAGCACGCTTTCGACCTTCTCACTCATCAGGGTTGCGCCCATCGGGAGACCTCCCGCGAGACCTTTTGCGGATGATACGACGTCGGGACGCAGACCGTAGCGCATATAGGAATAGAACTTTCCGGTCCTGCCGATACCGGTCTGTACCTCATCGATGATCAGGATGATATCCTTCTCGTCACAGAGCTTTTGGACCGCTTTGAGATAGCTTTCAGAGAGCGCGTTCACGCCGCCCTCGCCCTGTACGACCTCAAGCATGATTGCGGCGACCTTGCCTCTTTCGATCAGGTCTTTCAGTCCCTCGATATCCTGTGCGTCGGCGTAGAGGAAGCCCTGTGTCAGCGGGGTAAACAGCTGATGAAAGTTCTCCTGTCCGGTAGCTGCTAAGGTGGTCAGCGTTCTGCCGTGGAAGGACTTGTTCAGCGTAATGATGTTGTAGTATTCCTTGCCTTTATGCTCTGCGGCGTACTTTCTTGCGACCTTGATCGCGCATTCATTCGCCTCTGCGCCGGAGTTGGAGAAGAAGACCTTCTTCATACCGGTTTTCTCACACAGCATTTGTGCGAGCTTGACGCACGGCTCGGTATAGTAGAGGTTAGAGGTGTGCGAGAGGGTATTCGCCTGAGCGGTGATCGCCTCTGCCCATTCGGTGTCGCAGAAGCCGAAGGCGTTGACCCCGATACCCGAGGTCATATCGATATATTCTATGTTGTTTTCGTCATAGCAGAGCGCGCCCTTGCCGCGAATGATCTGAAGATCAAAGCGGCGATAGGTGTTCGCGATATACTGCTTGTCAAGCTCTTTTGTGTTCATCTTTATCACCTACTACCATGGTGCCGGCGCCTTCGTCGGTGAGGATCTCCATCAGGATCGAATGAGGCACCCTGCCGTCCATGATGATGACCTTCTCCACGCCGTTGTAGATCGCTTCGATACAGCAGCCGACCTTAGGGATCATGCCGTCACTGATCGTACCGTCGCGATAGAGTGAATGCGCCTGTGATACCGTGATCTCAGGGATCAGGGTGGAGGGATCGTCTTTGTCTTCCAGGATGCCCGCGATATCGGTCATCATGATCAGTCTGGACGCGCCGATCGCGCCCGCGATATGCGCCGCGGCGGTGTCGCCGTTGATGTTATAGGCGTTGCCTTGTCTGTCACATCCGATGGTGGAGATGACGGGAATATAACCTTTCTCCAAGAGATCGAGGATCGGCGCTTCGTTGATGTTTGTGATATTGCCGACGAAGCCTAACTTCTCATTCTTGGGCTCTGCTTCGATCAGCCTGCCGTCCATGCCGGAGATGCCCATCGCCTTGCCGCCTTTGGCTTCCAAGAGATTGACGAGCGTCTTGTTGACCTTGCCGGAGAGCACCATCTGGACGATGTCAACGGTTTCCTTATCGGTAACGCGCAGACCGTCTACGAACTCGGGCTGCTTGCCGAGTTTCTCCATCATGTCGTTGATCTCGGGACCGCCGCCGTGTACCAGCACGACTTTGACGCCGATGAGCCACAAGAGGACGATATCCTGCATGACCTGCTCTTTGAGCTCTTCATTGATCATCGCGTTGCCGCCGTATTTGACGACGACGATCTTGCCGTTATACTGCTTGATATACGGCAGCGCCTGCGTGATAACTTCCGCGCGCTGCGCATTAGTAAATTCATTCTGCATAATTACACCTTCCGATCGGGTGAGGGCAGAGCCCTCCCATCACTCTTCACTCTTATCTCTTCACTCTTCACTGACATAGCGCAGCTATGTCCTGTAGTCTCCGTTGATTTTGACGTAATCATATGTCAGATCGCATCCCCACGCGGTAGAAGAAAAGTCACCGTCGTTAAGGTTCACGAGTATTTCGATCTCATCCTCGAGCAGGATCTCTTTTGCGATCTCCTCAGAGAAGGGGATACCCGCGCCGTTGACACAAACAGGGATCTCGCCCTTATTTGACTTGAAGCTGACGTCGATCTTGTCCACGTCAACATCCGCGCCGGAGTAGCCGATCGCGCAGAGCACTCTGCCCCAGTTCGCGTCCGAGCCGAACATCGCCGCTTTGAGCAGAGAGGAACAGATCACAGACTTTGCGACCGTCTTGGCGGTCTTCTTATCCTTCGCGCCCGTGACGATACATTCGAGCAGTTTGGTTGCGCCTTCGCCGTCGCCTGCAATCATGCGGCACAGCTGTACGGTGACCGAGTTGAGCGCCTTCATAAAGGTTTTGAAGTCGTCATTGTCCTCAATGATCTCCGGGTTTTCCGCCATGCCGTTGCACAGCACGGTCACCATATCGTTGGTGGATGTGTCGCCGTCGATCGAAAGCATATTGAAGGTGGCGTCGATATCGGACGAAAGCGCCTTTTGGAGCATAGCGGGACTGATCGCGACATCGGATGTGATGAATACCAGCATGGTCGCCATGTTCGGATGGATCATGCCCGAGCCCTTGGCGATACCGCCGAGGCGGCAGGTCTTGCCGGAGAGTTCAAACTCTACCGCGACCTGTTTGGGCTTGGTGTCGGTGGTCATGATGCCGAGAGCCGCTTGCGTGGATCCGTTCTCGCTGAGCGTTTTTACCAGCTCGGGAATACCGTTTGCGATCGGTTCGATGAAGAGCGGCTGACCGATGACGCCGGTGGATGCGACAACGATGTCATCCGCGTTCAGCGAAAGCGCGTCAGCGCATAATGCGGACATCTGTTCTGCGATCTCGATACCGTTCGCGTTACAGGTGTTGGCGTTGCCGGAGTTGCAGATCACCGCCTGCGCATAGCCATTTGCGATATGCTGTTTGGTGACCGTCAGCGGCGCGCCCTTGACGAGATTCTTCGTATAGACCGCGGCGGCGGAGCATATTTTCTCACTGCAGATCAGCGAGAGGTCGTTTTTTTCTGTGTTTTTGCGGATACCGCAGTGAACGCCCGAGGCAGAAAAGCCTTTGGCGGCGGTAACGCCTGAGTTGATGTATTTCATAGTTGTTGTCCTTGTCAGCAATCATTAATCCGTAGGGAACGATGCCCACATCGTTCCGAAACGCTGTTATAAGTGCGACGTATAATAATAAGGTTACTCGCCTAACGGCTCAAACAAAATATAGCGGTTCGATGTGGGCATCGAACCCTACAACATTATACTATCAGTCCTTTATCTTCCTCACATCCGAGAACGATGTTCATGTTCTGGATGGCGGCGCCGGACGCGCCCTTGCCGAGGTTGTCAAAGCGGGAGACCAGCGTGATCCGGTCGTCGTTGCCGAACGCCGATACGCTCATATCGTCTCTGCCTTCAAACTTCAAAGCGGAGAGGAAGCCTTCTTCCGTTTCGCTGTCATAGCGGATCAAGCCGCTTTGGTAATAACTTCTGTAAGCGTCTCTGATATCCTGCAGGCTGCCGCTGAGGTCGTCCTTGAACACAGGAACCGTTACCTGCATCCCGCTGTAGAAGTCGCATACCACGGGACAGAACACGGGGTCATATGCCAGATGGGAGTACAGCTTCATTTCGGGGAGATGCTTGTGCGACTGAGAAAGCGCGTACATCCGCGGCGCGTCGAAGAGGCGGTCTCTGCCATCCTCCTCATATTGCGCGATCATCTTCTTGCCGCCGCCGGAGTAGCCCGTCAGCGAGAAGCAGGAGAGCTTTGCCGTGTCCTTGAGCAGCCCCAAGGTGACCAGCGGCTCTACCAATGCGATGAATCCCGAAGCGTGACAGCCGGGGTTCGCGATCTTTTTCGCGGTCTGTATTTTTTCTCTTTGACCTTGGATCTCCGGCATCCCGTAGACAAAGTCCTTTGAGGTGCGGTGCGCGGTGGAGGTGTCGATGATCACGGTGTGAACGCTCTCGACCAGCTTCACCGATTCTCTCGCCGCCTCGTCGGGCAGACAGAGAAAGACGACGTCCGCCTGGTTGAATATTTCTTTTTTTGCCGCGGGATCTTTTCTCAGCTCATCGGGGAGCGTGAGCAGCTCGATGTCAGAACGCTCTGAGAGCCTCTCGCGGATCCTCAGCCCGGTGGTTCCCGCCGAGCCGTCGATATAGATTTTAGCCATTTAATTTATCCTTCACATAAGCGATTTGTTCTTCCACGGATTTGGTGGAGGTGCCGCCCTTGGAGTTTCTGCGGTTGGCGCAGACGGTCAGGTCGATGTCCTCATAGAGATCTTCCTCAAACAGATCGCTGTATTCTTTATATTTTTCGAGAGGCAGGGTTTCCAACACATAACCGTTCTCAATACAGTAGGCGACGATCTCTCCGGAGATCTTATAGGACGAGCGGAAGGGCAGACCCTTCTTCGTCAGATAGTCGGCGAGGTCGGTAGCATTGATAAAGCCCCTCTGCGCCGCTTTCTTCATGTTCTCGGTCTTGACCTTCATGGTCGCGATCATCGGCGCGAAGACGGCAAGCGCCATCTGCACGGTGTCGCACGCGTCAAACACGCCCTCCTTGTCCTCCTGCATGTCCTTGTTGTAGGCGAGGGGGAGACCTTTGAGCGCGGTGAACATCCCGATCAGATCGCCGTAGACGCGGCCTGTCTTGCCTCTGACGAGCTCCGCCATATCGGAGTTCTTCTTCTGCGGCATGATGGACGATCCGGTGGTGAACGCGTCGGACAGTTCGACAAAGGAGAACTCCCAGCTCGACCAGAGGATGATCTCTTCACTCAGTCGCGAGAGGTGGGTCATCAGCGTCGCGATATCAAAAAGCAGTTCGAGTACAAAATCCCTGTCGGATACGCCGTCGAGAGAGTTCATCGCGACCTCCTCAAAACCTAAGAGAGAAGCTTCATAGTCGCGGTCGGTGTCATAGGTGGTGCCCGCCAGAGCGCAGCAGCCGATGGGAGATACATTCATCCTTCTTTTGCAGTCTTTGAGTCGGTCGATATCGCGAAGAAGCATCATGCTGTACGCGAGCAGATGATGACCGAACATGATCGGCTGGGCTCTCTGCAAATGGGTATAGCCCGGCATGATCGCTGACTTGTACTGTTCTGCCTGATCGGTGAGCGCTTCGATCAGTGACTTGGTCTTTGCGATGATCTCATCGGTCTGATGCATCAGGTACATCCGCATATCGAGCGCGACCTGATCGTTACGTGATCTCGCGGTATGAAGCTTCTTGCCCACGTCTCCGACGCGCGCGGTAAGCTCCGCTTCCACGAACATATGGATATCTTCGGCGGACTCGTCGATGACGAGCTTTCCCACGGTGATATCGTCCGAGATCTCTTGAAGCGCTTGACAGAGGACAGCCGCCTCACTCTCTTCGATGATGCCCTGTTTAGAAAGCATCTTCGCATGAGCGATGGAGCCCTCGATATCTTCCTTGTACATTCTCTTGTCAAAGCCGATAGAGGCGTTGAACTGATCTGCGATAGCGGATACCTCTCCCGAGGTCCTGCCCGCCCACATTTTAGCCATATTTTTCATCCTTTATATACGCACATCGGCGGGACGACTGTCCCGCCTGTGAAATGGATTACCGGTTGCAAAAAGAAGGGGATTGCCACAGCCTGCCGCTTTGCGGCACCTCCCTGTGGGAGGCTTTGGGCTTCGCAATGACAATTACTTGTTCTTCGCGTTCACGACGGCTTGTACTTTGATCGGGAGACCGTAGAGGTTGATAAAGCCCGCGGAGTCCTTCTGATCATAGTCGGACTCGCCGAAGGTCGCGATCTCCTCAGAGTAAAGGCTGTAGGGAGAGTCGACAGCCGCCTTGATGATGTTGCCCTTGTAGAGCTTGAGCTTGACGGTACCGGTGACGTTCTCCTGG
This sequence comes from uncultured Ruminococcus sp., assembly GCA_964588105.1. Taxonomy (GTDB): domain Bacteria; phylum Bacillota; class Clostridia; order Oscillospirales; family Acutalibacteraceae; genus Ruminococcoides. Next base: position 42,411 of record CAZPOG010000002.1, read on the forward strand.
GTCTTGTCGACAAAAGCAGAGAGCGCTTCTCTCAAGGGGGTGAACCACTGACCGTTGTAGACGACCTCTGCAAAGGTGATGGAGAGGCGCTGCTTCTCGTGCATGGTCATCTTGTCGAGGCAGATGCTCTCTAAGGTCTCATGCGCCTTGTAGAGAATGGTGCCGCCGGGAGTCTCATAGACGCCTCTGCACTTCATGCCGACCAGACGGTTCTCGACGATGTCGGTGATACCGATGCCGTTCTTGCCGCCAATCTCGTTGAGCGCGAGGATGATCTGTTTGGGGGTCATCTCTTTGCCGTTGAGCGCTACGGGTACGCCCTTGACAAAGTCAAGAGTGATGTATTCGGGCTCATCGGGCGCGTCGATGGGAGAGACGCCCATTTCGAGAAAGCCCTTCTTCTCATAGGTGGGTTCGTTGTTGGTGTCTTCCAGATCCAGACCCTCATGGGAAAGATGCCAGAGGTTCTTATCCTTGGAGTAGTTGGTTTCACGGTTGATCTTCAGAGGAATGTCATGCGCCTCTGCGTATTCGATTTCTTCTTCTCTGGACTTGATGTCCCACTCACGCCACGGGGCGATGATGGGCATGTTGGGAGCGAAGTGCTTGATCGCCAGTTCAAAACGCACCTGATCGTTGCCCTTGCCGGTGCAGCCGTGGCAGATCGCGTCGGCGCCTTCTTTGAACGCGACGTCGACGAGACCTTTGGCGATACAGGGTCTCGCGGTGGAGGTACCGAGCAGATAGTCTTCATAGACCGCGCCCGCCTGCATGGTGGGGATGATATAGTCGTTGACATACTCCTCGGTCAGATCCAGCACATACAGCTTGGACGCGCCGGTCTTCTTCGCTTTTTCTTCGAGACCGTCGAGCTCGTCCGCCTGTCCGACGTTGCCGGATACCGCGATGACTTCACAGTTGTTATAGTTCTCTTTCAGCCACGGGATGATGATGGATGTGTCGAGTCCGCCCGAGTACGCCAATACGACTTTTTTGATATCTTTCTTTTCCATAATGCTTACCTCCGAATAAATATGCACTATCATGCATAAAGTTTTTGCTTTTATGCACTAATTATACACAGATACAGCATAAATGTCAAGACTCTCCTGCATAAATATTGAATCACAGGGAAACTTTTGGCAAAATGCTCAAATCGGGATATCCCGCAATAGTTTTCATAGGTGATAATGATAGTTGTCGGTTATTAAATTATTGTCATTGCGAGGGAGCGTCGCGACCGTGGCAATCCCCTTGTCATCACTACCTGTCGATGATATATCAAAGGCACGTAAGTAAAAGAGCCCATGCCGAACAGGCACAGGCTCTTGCTGATATTCGTGTGGATTATTCCGCTTTTGCTTCGGATTCTTCCTGAGCTACCTTCTGGTTTCTCATGATGAACTTGATGATGATCAGAGTACCGATCATCAGAGCGATGGAGATCGGCAGAGCGATCATCCAGTTCTGTACGAAGCCCGCGATGATGAAGCCGACGAACGATACGCCCGCGACCGTCAACGCGTACGGCAGCTGGGTAGAAACGTGGTTGATATGGTTACACTGAGCGCCCGCAGAGGACATGATGGTGGTGTCGGAAATGGGGGAGCAGTGGTCGCCGCAGACAGCGCCCGCGAGACAAGCAGAGATACCGATGATCATCAGCTCGGAGCCGGGGTTGTTCGCGAAGAGATAGGTAACGATCGGGATGAGGATACCGAAGGTGCCCCATGATGTACCGGTTGCGAAAGAAAGTACGCAGGCTACCAGGAAGATGATAGCGGGCAGGAAGTTCTGCAGAGAAGCAGCTGCGCCGCTCATCATGTCGGCAACGAAGTACTTCGCGCCCATCAGACCGGTCATGTTCTTCAGAGCGGTAGCGAAGGTGAGGATCAGGATGGGGGGAACCATTGCGAAGAATCCCTTCGGGATCGCTTTCATTGCGTCAGAGAAGTTGATGATCTTTCTGAGCATCAGATAAGCGATGGTGAAGACGAGCGCGAGGATACCTGCCCAGGGCAGACCGACGGTAGCGTCGGTGTCGCCGAACGCGGTGATGAAGTCAGCGCCGTCTAAGATGCCGCCGTTGTAAACCAGCGCGAAAACGGATACAGCAATCAGAACGATAACGGGCAGGATCAGGTCGATGACCTTGCCTTTGGGGTTGTAGTCGTTTTCAAGACCTTCCTCGTTCTTTTCGCCCGAGGTGTAAAGGTCGTTCTTATACTTCGCGTTATACTCGTGCATTGCCATGGAGCCGTAGTCAAAGCCCATGATGCATAAAACGATGATGAATACAAAGGTGAGCAGTGAATAGAAGTTGTAGGGGATCGCCATGCAGAACAGCTTGATGCCCTGGCCGTCCTCAGCATAAGAAGCGACAGCAGCCGCCCAGGAGGAGATCGGAGCGATCATACATACCGGAGCCGCGGTAGCGTCGATCAGATACGCGAGCTTTGCTCTGGAGATCTTGTGGCCGTCGGTGACGGGACGCATAACGGAGCCGACTGTCAGACAGTTGAAATAGTCGTCGATGAAGATCAGCACGCCCAAGACAAAGGTAGCGAGCATCGCGCCGGTTCTCGATTTAATATGGGTCGCCGCCCATTTACCGAACGCCGCGGAGCCGCCCGCCTTGTTGATCAGCGCGACGATGATGCCGAGCTCAACGAGGAAGATGAAGATACCCGCGTTATCTGTTACGGCAGTGATCAGACCGTCCGAGGTGATCGCGTCCATGGTCTGCAGGAAGTTGAAGTTTGTGTACATCAAACCGCCCACAACGATACCGATGAACAGCGAGGAGTATACCTCTTTGGTGATCAGCGCCAGACCGATCGCGATGATGGGAGGAAGCAGCGCCCACGCGGAGCCTCTGACCATTCCTTCGCCTGCGCAGGTTTCACATTCTGCGCCGTCGACAAGGCCTGTGCCTTCACAGTCCATACATTTGACCTGTCCGAGCGAGCCGCCGGAAACCGCTGCGTAAATCAGCAGACCGACAATCACAAGCGCCGCAACGACAAGGACAATTTTCTTTGCTTTTGACATTGTTTTCCCTCTTTCTTATTTGATTAAAAATATGAAAAACCGCGGGAGTACCGCGGCTTGAAATACAAAAGGAAAATTTCAAATAGCACTCCGTAAGAGGAAACCCTCTACGACAGTACAGCGCATTTTCTGCGCTGTCCCAGCACAAAAGCGTCGGAAACCGCTTTTATACTTCGGCGAAGTCTCCTTTTATCCGCGGCATTTCCGCGCCGTTTTTCGGATTACTCTTAGCCTTCGCGCCTCTATTTTTAGTTTTTCAGCAAACACCTTGCACATTATATACCCAAACTCCGACAATAGTCAAGCATTTTCTTGAAATGCTTTAAAGTGTGAAGTTGTTATCATGGTAAATTATGGAACGTCATAAGCCTTTTTGCCTACATTTTAACTTGTGCAAACAGCGCGGTTTATTCATTCCGACAAAAAGTAACACTTGTGGAAAAAATTCGGCAAACTTCCTTGCTATTTGACAAGCGGGATGATAGAATATACATTGTGTGTTTTATACCTATATAAATTAATAATACTTAATTTTGATGATATTTGAGGCGAAAGCATGAACATCAATGACGCCAAAAACAGAACACAGGATCATCTGCTGCTGGGTATCGATATCGGCTCTACCACAGCGAAGATCGTCCTGATCGACAACGGGGAAATGGTTTATTCGCGCTATGAGCGCCATTTCTCTCAGGTCAGACAGAAGACCCTTTCGATGATCGAAGACATCAAGGAGCTGCTCGACGGCAGGACCTTCACCGCGGCGATCTCCGGATCCGCCGGTATGGGCATGGCGAACGCCGCGTCCATCCAGTTCGTGCAGGAGGTCTATTCAACAGCGGAATGTGTCAGGTGCTTAGAGCCCGACACCGACGCCGTGATCGAGCTCGGCGGCGAGGACGCGAAGATCATCTTCTTTACGGGAGGACTCGACGAGAGGATGAACGGCTCCTGCGCCGGCGGCACGGGCGCCTTCATCGACCAGATGGCGACCTTACTCAACCTTTCCAACGAAGAGATGGACGAAGAGTCCCTGAAACATCAGGAGATCTATCCTATCGCGTCGCGCTGCGGCGTGTTTGCGAAGACCGACATCCAGCCCTTGATCAACCAGGGCGCTACCAAGGCGGACATCGCCGCTTCGATCTATCAGGCGGTCGTCAACCAGACGGTCGCGGGTCTCGCGCAGGGCAGAAAGATCGAGGGCAAGATCATGTTCCTCGGCGGACCTCTCTACTACTGCAAAGGGCTCAGAGAACGCTTTGTCAAGACCTTGAAGCTTGACGAGGAACACGCGCTGTTCCCCGACTACGCGCTGTTTGCCGTCGCGATCGGTGCGGCGCTGTACGGCGCGGGCTCAGAAGAGCTCAGCTACGCAAGACTGGTCAAAAAGCTCAGAGATTCGCTGAAGACCAGAGAGAGGATCTCCTCTCTGCCGCCTTTGTTCAAGGATAAGAACGAGTATCAGGCGTTTTTGCACCGTCACGGCGAGAGCAAGGTCGACACCCGCTTCTCCGGTACCTACAAGGGCAGGGCGTATATCGGTATCGACTGCGGCTCCACTACCACCAAGCTGGCGGTTATCTCCGAAAACAACGAGATCATCTACTCCTACTACAGCTCCAACAAGGGCAATCCCGTCGAGATCGTTAAAGAACAGCTGATCAAGATCTACGAGAACTTCTCCGACGACATCGAGATCTGCGGTTCCGCGGTGACCGGCTACGGCGAAGAGCTGATCAAAAAGGCTTTTCGTATCGACTACGGTCTGGTCGAGACGATGGCGCATTACAGAGCCGCCAGGTTCTTTAACAAGGACGTCGACTTCATCCTTGATATCGGCGGTCAGGACATCAAGTGCTTCAAAGTACATAACAATTCGATCGATTCCATCATGCTCAACGAGGCGTGTTCCTCGGGCTGCGGCTCGTTCATCGAGACCTTTGCCAAGAGTATGGATTACACGGTAGAGGAGTTTGCCCGCCAGGGGCTGTTCTCGATGGCTCCCGTGGATCTGGGCACCCGCTGTACCGTGTTTATGAATTCTTCCGTCAAGCAGGCGCAGAAGGACGGCGCCTCGGTACAGGATATCTCCGCGGGACTCTCCCTCTCCGTCGTCAAGAACGCGATCTACAAGGTCATCCGCGCGACCCATCCCGACGAGCTCGGACAGCATATCGTGGTGCAGGGCGGCACCTTTATGAACGACGCGGTGCTCCGCTGCTTTGAGAAGGAGATCGGCAGAAACGTTACCCGTCCCAACATCGCGGGACTGATGGGCGCGTTCGGCGCGGCACTGTTTGCAAAGTCCCACAGCCTGACCCGCTCCGGTATGATGAGCGAAAGCGAGGTCAAAAGCCTTATTCACGAGTCAAAGTCCGCAGTCTGCAAAGGCTGCACCAACAACTGCCGTCTGACCGTCAATATCTTCAACGGCAAGGAGCGTCTGATCTCCGGCAACCAGTGTGAGAAGGGTGCGGGTATCAGGATCTCCGACGAGGAGCGCCTGCCCAACCTCTATGAATTCAAGAGAAATCTTCTTTTGGCGTATCAGCCGAAGAAGGGAAAATACAGGATCGGTCTGCCGTTGGCTCTCGGAATGTATGAGCTGTATCCGTTATGGTTTACGATCTTCGATTCTCTGGGCTTTGAGGTAGTATCCTCCGGTTTTTCCACCAGAAAGATCTATCAGAAGGGTCAGTTCTCGATCCCGTCCGACACCGCCTGTTATCCCGCAAAGCTGATGCACGGACATATCGAGAAGCTGCTCAGCATGGGCGTGGACGCGATCTTCTATCCCGGGCTGACCTTCAACATCAACGAGAACAAAGGAGACAACCACTACAACTGTCCGATCGTCGCCTATTATTCGGAATTGCTGCACGCGAATATGGATTCTTTGTCACAGACGAAGTTCCTCTATCCCTATCTTAACGTCAACTCCGAGAAAGAACTGACCAAACAGCTCTATCCGGTACTGTCCGAAAACTTTGACGGGATCACCCGATCGGCAGTCAAAGAAGCGGTGAAGAAGGGTTTTGCCGAGTACCGGCAGAACATGCAGCGCATCTACGACGAAGGCGCGAGAGCGCTCTCCCTCGCGAGAGAGAAGCGCAAGCGCATCATGATCCTCTCCGGCAGACCCTATCACATTGACCCCGAGATCTGCCACTCGATCGATAAGTTAGCGACCTCTCTGGGCTTCGTTGTCGTCTCCGAGGACAGCGTCACCCGCGACGTAGAGGTGCCGATCCTCTCGGTATATAATCAGTGGACGTATCATTCGCGGCTCTACGCGGCGGCGCAGTTTGCGTCCGACAACAAGGACGTCGAGCTGGTTCAGCTGGTATCTTTCGGCTGCGGTGTGGATGCGATCACCACCGACGAGGTGCGTGAGATCTTAGAGCGAAACGGCAAGCTCTACACCCAGATCAAGATAGACGAGATCACCAACCTCGGCGCGGTGAAGATCAGGCTCAGAAGTTTGATCGGCGCGTTGGAGGAGAGAGAGCAGAAGCACAGTTGATCGTCATTCAGAGCGAAGCGAAGAATCCCCTTGTTATTACTACCGGTTGCTGATAGAAGGGGATTGCCGCGGTCGCTGTGCTCCCTCGCAATGACACATTACCGAGGTCCTCTCAAACCATTAAGTAAGAAGGCGATTTTTTGACAGAAAAATCTACATATGTAAAATTCACGGAAGAAATGAAGAAGGACTATACCATCATCATTCCGACGATGCTCCCGATTCATTTCAGCTTTATCGCGAACGTCCTGCGTACCAAGGGCTACAAGGTTGATTTTTTGGAATATACCGACGGCAACATCCGGGAAGCGGGACTCAAATATGTCCACAACGACACCTGCTATCCCGCGTTGCTTTTGACCGGTCAGATGATCAACGCGCTCAAGTCGGGCCGCTATGATCTCGACAAGGTCGCGCTTTTGATGACCCAGACAGGCGGCGGCTGCCGTGCCTCCAACTACATCTATCTGATCCGCAAGGCGCTCAAGAGAGCGGGGTTTGAGAAGGTCCCCGTCATCTCTTTGAACTTCGGCGCGATGGAGGATCACCCCGGCTTCAAGATCACCCTCCCGCTGGTGTACAAGATGCTCTACTGCGCGCTCTACGGCGATCTGATCATGCTGCTTTCCAACCAGACCCGCCCTTACGAGAAGACCGAGGGCGAGACCGATAAGCTGGTGCGCGCGTGGACCGACAGGCTGATGGAGGATATGCGCAATCCCAAAAACATCAAGTACAGCCATATCAAAAAGAACTATCACCTGATCGCGGAAGACTTCGCGAAGATCTTGGGCGATACCCCGCGCGACAAGGTCAAGGTCGGTATCGTCGGAGAGATCTATGTCAAGTTCTCTCCCTTAGGCAACAACAATCTCGAGAAGTTTTTGCTCGACGAGGGCGTCGAGCCCGTGATGCCGGGCTTTGTCGACTTTGCGATCTTCTGTGTCTATAACGGTATTCAGGACTATATTTATTATAAGAAGAAACCCGTCAAGGCGATGGGATGCCGCTTTCTCTATCCCTATCTTTTAGGAAAGCAGAACGACATCCGCAAGATGCTGATGAAGGACTTTCCGCAGTTTATGCCTCCCGCGGACTTTGACGAGACCCGCCGCCGCGTGATGGATTATATCGGCATCGGCGCCAAGATGGGCGAGGGGTGGCTGCTGCCCGCAGAGATGCTGGAGCTCGCGAGTGAGGGCATCAACAACATCATTTGTACCCAGCCCTTCGGCTGTCTGCCCAACCATATCGCCGGCAAGGGTATGCTCAAACAGATCAAGGAGAGAAATCCCCAGGTCAACATCGTCGCGGTCGACTATGACCCCTCCGCGACCGCCATCAATCAGGAGAATCGCATTAAGTTAATGTTGAGCAATGCGAAATAACACATCGTCATTGCGAGGCTCCAAAGGAGCCGTGGCAATCCCCTTCCTCTTGATCACGGTAGTAATGATAAGGGGATTCTCACGGGGCACAAGCCCCTCAGAATGACAGAGAAAACACTCCCATACGAGGAAAAAACTATGTCTTGGTTTATTTTCACCCTCATCTGTATGCTCGGATGGGGACTCGCAGATATCTTTTATAAAAAATCCAACGTCGACGGCGACCGTTACTCCCATTTAAAGACCGCCGTATGGGTCGGTCTGATGATGGGCGTCTTCTCGCTCTTATTTATCGTGCTGACCGTTTTCAAAGAACCTCTTGCGGGACTTGTCGGCGAGCAGATCGCAGATGCGATCACCGCGGAGACGCTCTTTAACGGTGAGACCAGCATATTTGTGAGCGCTGTGAAGTACCTGCCCGCGTCGCTGTGCTATATCATCTCGATGGTGATCGGCTACGCGGGGATGAGATACCTTGAGGTGTCCATCGTCTCTCCCGTGCAGAACGCCTCGGGAGCATTCTCGGCGATCGCGATGTTCTTCTACTTCTCCGTTACCGGAGCGATCGGCGGATTCTTTGAGGAGTTCTCCGCGCTGGAGATCATCGGATCGATCCTGATCATCCTCGGCGTGATCGCGCTCGGCATAGTAGAACAGCGGTTAGCGAAGAAGGAAGGCGCGCTGAACTTAAAGCCCGAAGAGCGCAAGTACCGTTTCGGCGCGCTGGCGCTGCTGTTCCCGATCCTCTACTGTATTTTTGATACGATCGGCACCGCCGCGGACGGTATCATCCTCGATGAAGAGGTCGGACTCGGACTCGGCGAGATCGATGTGCTGATCCTCTACGGACTGACCTTCTTCTTGGCGGGAGTGATCTCATGGATCTTCCTGCTGATCAGAGAGAAGAAAGCCTACAACCCCTTCAAGAGCGCAGAGATCAAGACCCGCGGCGTCGCCGCACTGTTCGAGCAGTTCGGTCAGATCTTCTATGTCTACGCGATGGCGGATAACCCGATCGTCGCCGCGCCGATGGTCGCGTCCTACTGTATCGTGTCCGCGATCCTCTCGCGCATCTTCCTCAAAGAGAAGCTCAAGGCGTCCCAGTACGCCTGTGTTGCCGCCGTAATAGCGGGTATCGTGATGCTCGGTATCGCTGACGGATTAGCAGAAGCATAAAAGGAGAAATCATATGAGCGAATCTATAGGGGCAAAACCCGCAAGGGTAGCCTATCTCGACGTCATGCGGATCATCGCCGCTTTTGCGATCGTGGTGATCCACGCGTCGACAGAAACATGGAACAACACCTCGATCAACTCTGCCGCATGGAACGCGATGAATATCTATGACTCCGTTGTCAGATGGGGCGTTCCGGTATTTGTCATGATCAGCGGCGCGCTGTTCTTAGAGAGGGAACATACCTACCAAAAGTTGTTCAAGAAAAATATTTTACATATCCTGATCGTATTTGTATTCTGGAACCTGATCTACGCTACCGTACCGTATATCAGACATCCGGAGGAGCTGGGCTTTCGCTCTATCGTCGATCGGTTCTTCGAGCTGGGCAATCATCTTTGGTTTTTGCTGATGATCATGGGCATCTATCTGATCGTTCCGATGCTTCGAAAGATCGTCGAGAACGAGAAGATCGCGTGGGCGTTTGTGATATTATCGTTTGTGTTTGCCGTCTTTCTTCCGCAGGCGATCGAACTGCTGAAGCTGGGATCTGCAGGCGCGGCGGGAGTCGTCAGCCGCTTTGTCGGCGCTTTGAAGCTTCACTTTGTACTGGGATATCCGGGATACTTCGTGTTGGGCTATCTGCTCCACAAGACCGCTGTGAAGAAGGGCGTCAGGATCACGCTGTATGTGCTCGGCGTCATAGGAGCCGCGGCTACCGCGTTTGGCACATGGCTGATGTCCGTACAGGAAGGAAAGATCGATCTGCTGTTCTATGATTACTTAACGATCAACGTTTTCTTCACCGCTGTCGCGGTATTTGTCGCGATCAGGCAGCTGTTCGACCGCCCGATGAAGACAGAGAAAGGATCCGAGAGACTCGCGTTTCTCTCCAAATGCACCTTCGGCGTATATCTGGTGCATCCTCTGCTGATCCAGTTTAGTGTGAACCTGTTCCACTTTGACGTTGCGAACCGGTTCCCCTATCTCTCTATTCCGGTTTTCGCAGTCGTGATATTTGTGATCTCCTGTCTGATTTCTGTCGTGATGAACAAGATCCCGATCGTCAAGAGATGGTTGGTATAAATTAAGATAAATATGATAGGAAAAAGAGCTGTTCGGACAAAATGGCTCTTTCCTATATAGTATATAATGATTGAAAAACCTGCGCGGTTGTGTTACGATAAGAGAAACGAGGTGACAGAAATGGAATACCGTTATGATACCGTGATCATCGGCGCGGGCCCCGCGGGAGCCGCGTGCGGGATCACCCTGAGAAAAGAAGCAAAAGACGTCTGTATCATCGACAAGGCGACCTTTCCGCGTCACAAGACCTGCGCGGGTCTGGTGACGGACAAGAGCTATCAGCTGATCAGGACGATCTTTGACAGCAAAGACGTCAGCGAACTGTTCTGTGATTCTGTTGAGAAGGTCAGGCTGTATAACGGTACACAGCCTCTTTCGTCGTCCAAGATCGATCGACGCGTTCGTTTTGTCGACAGAGCGTATTTTGATAACGAGCTTGTCAAACGTTACAAAGCCCTCGGCGGCATTTTGATTCAAGGCGAACAGGATATCCGTATCGATGAGAAAAAGAAGACCGTTATTCTCTCAAGCGGCGATAAGATCTTCTATCGGTATCTGCTGTTTGCGGACGGCGCACTGGGGCTTTCCCGCAAGCTGACCGGTATAAGGAAGGAAGACTATGCGATCGGGATCGAAGCCTATGTTCCCTCTGATATGTTTTCCGTCGGCAGTGTACGGCTGTACTTCGGCTATCTCGACGACGGCTACATCTGGGTGTTCCCGCACGGAGATCGTGTTTGTATCGGCGCGTGCGAGAGCTATGATAAGAATCACCGCTGTAAAGAAGCGCTGACGAAGTTTTTGTCCGACGTCGGGATCGATCCCGCTGATGTGAAGCTCATCGGGGCGTTCTTCCCTTACGGCGCCGTACCGGACCAGAAGAAGCTGTCCAAAGAGATCATGCTGCTCGGCGACGCCGCGGGGCTGACCGATCCGATCTCGGGCGAAGGGCTCTACATGGCGATGCGCTCGGGCGTTTTTGCGGCGCAGGCGATCCTTTCCTCCCATCCGAAGAGGACCTATCTGCGCAGTATTGCTCTCATGCAGAGGACGGCGAAAGACGGCGCGCGCGTCAGAAACCTTTTCTATCATCCGAGTTTTCATCAGCGGCTGCTTCAAAAGATCAAGGGCAACAGCCGCGCGGTGGGATTCTACTTTGACAACATGGTCAACCACTATCGCTATACGTATCGTGATATCCTCAGCCTCTACCGCGACTATCGGAAAGAGAAGTAATGATGATATTATTGATTAACACTTGTGTTCTGCCTAAGAAAAAGAAAGGAAGATGAAAATGGCTGAAAACAAAAAAGAACAAAAGAAAAACAACGCAACGCCGTGGAAGATCGCGACAGGCGTTCTGGCGGTATTACTCGCGGCGGTATGTGTGCTGTACGCGGTCAACATCGCGAACGGGCATGCCTCTCTGGTTCTGCCGGGAGAAACAAATCCCACGACCGCTGCCGGTGAAACCGTCTCGCAGGACGGCGAGTCTCAAAGTCCTCTGTCCCTGTGGACAGACACAGCGCCGCTCAAGACCGAACTGATCGACTATATCAACACGATCACCGACGAAGCGTCATCCGATTTTATCCCTGTTGAAGACCGTATCGCGGTATTTGATATGGACGGTACCCTGTGCTGTGAGACCGACCCCGGCTACTTTGACCACAAGTTGCTCTATCACCGCGTGATGGAGGATCCCGACTATAAGGATCAGGCGAGCGACGAAGAGAAGGCGACCTGCGAGTTGATCGAGGAGTACTTTGAGACCGGTTCCTATCCGGAAGGACTGGACGTCAAACACGGCCAGGCGGTAGCCTCTGCGTTCAAGGGAATGACCGTGGATGAATTTTATGCCTATGTCGATGAGTATAAGAACACCCCGATGAACAGCTATACCGACATGACTAACGGCGAAGCGTTCTACAAGCCGATGCTGCAGGTCGTCGAATACTTACAGGCAAACGACTTTACGGTCTATGTCGTCAGCGGCACGGATCGTCTGATCACCCGCGCGCTGTGCAGCGGTGTAATTGCGATTCCGTATTCTCAGATGATCGGCTCCGATGAATCCTTGGTAGCCTCCAACCAGGGCGATGAAGACGGCTTAAAATACACCTTCTCCCACGACGACAAGCTGATCACCGGCGGCGACTTCCTGATCAAGAACCTCAAGATGAACAAGGTCAGCGCGATCGAGCGTGAGATCGGAAAGCAGCCTGTGCTGTGCTTCGGCAACAGCTCCGGCGACGGCGCGATGGCAAACTACACCATTACCGACAATCAGTACAAGTCCGGCGCGTTCCTGCTCTGCTGCGACGACCTCGACCGTGAGAACGGCAATCTCGAAAAAGCCGAGAAGATGCGCACAAGCTGTGAGGAGAACGGCTGGACAGCCGTCTCGATGAAGGACGACTGGACGACCATCTACGGCGACGACGTTACCAAGAAATAACGGATCTCTCCGCACTGAGATATCAGGACAATAAAATACATCAGACCATAAAGAAAGGAAGCTGAGAAAAGCTTCCTTTTTGCGTTTTGTCCGAAAAGGCAGAGTTGAATCTTTTTCATTATTTTATCATTGATATGGACAATTCCGATTTTATTTGGTATACTGAGAAAAAGCCGTACATCTTGCTCACACGAATGATACGGCATATCTTAACGCAAATTTGCACGGGAGTGATAAAATGTTACATTCATTTACCAGAAACCACAACGATTTATCCACAGAGTCGGGTTTTCAGTTCGAGTTTTTCTGTGATTGCTGCGGCAACGGCTTTAAGAGCACTTTTGTAGAGTCTACTACCTACGGTCAGCGCAACAAGTCCGAGCGCTTCGGTCGTATGGCGTCGGGTCTCGGCGGTCTGTTCGGCGGCGTTGCAAACGACTTGGGCTGGGCGATCGAGAGAGGCAGCGATACCCTCAGCAGTAAGTTCTCGAACGATTCTCCCCAGTACAGAAGAGAGCACGAGGCGGCGTTCGATCGGGCGCAGGAAGAGGTCAAGCCGGAATTTCGGAAGTGTCCCGCCTGCAGCAAGTGGGTATGCGCCGAGTGCTATAATGAGGAAGAAGGCCTGTGCATCGAGTGCGCTCCCAGAGAAGCGAGCTATGTTGCTCAGGCGCGCAGCCGCGCGATGCAGCGCAACATCGATGAGGCGGCGGAAGCCGCGACCGTCTGGCAGGGCAAGATAGAGACCAGAACCACCGTATGTCCCTCCTGCGGAAAGCCGTCCGGCGCGGGTAAATTCTGCAACAACTGCGGCGCGCCTCTCGGTAC
>CAZPOG010000003.1:0-47832 GCA_964588105.1 uncultured Ruminococcus sp.
CATGCGCGCCCGAAGCGATCACAGCGGACAGCGTCGTTATCGCGACCGGCGGACAGAACGCGCTGTTCGGCAAGACGACCGGTTCTACCCAGTGCGACGGATATGTCGCGGGTAAGCTCTTTACGCAGGGCGTGGAGCTGAAAAACCTTGAGTTCATCCAATATCACCCCACCACGATCGAGACCGGTCAGAAAAAGATGCTGATCTCCGAAGCTGTCAGAGGCGAAGGCGGTCGGCTGTATTATGAAGAAAACGGGCGTCGCGTCTATTTCATGGAGGACAGGTTCGGCAAGCGAGGTAATCTCATGCCCCGCGACGTCGTATCGCGGTGTATGGAAGAAACCGGAAAAGATATTTATCTGGATATCTCTTTCCTCGGGAAAGAAAAGATTCTGAAAAAGCTGCCCGAGGTCTATGAGCTGTGTAAAAAATACCGCGGGATCGATATTTCGAAGCAGAGTATTCCCGTGACGCCATCCGTGCATTTCTTCATGGGCGGTATCGCGGTGAAGAACAACCACGAGACTAATGTCAAAAACCTGTACGCGATCGGCGAATGCGCCACCATCTACCACGGCGCGAACCGTCTTGGCGGCAATTCTTTACTTGCGGCAATATACGGAGGAAGGACAGCGGCAGCGTCGATCGAAAAAAGCGAAGCCGCCGACTTTGAAACGGACTGGTCGAGTGAAATCGAAGAAGCCGCTGAAAAGCTGCGCTCCCTCAAAGTCTCCCAAAGTCTTTATCCCGTTAAATACATAAGAGATATGCTCGCCGAAACCATGCGGAAGGACCTTGGTATCGTCCGCAATTTCGAAAAACTGCAAAGCGGTATCGACGATATATCGTTCTATCTTTCCGTCGCGGATAAGATACGTTACGACAGTTCGGAGCTGGCGTATTTCGGTTACAGCATGCCGGCGATACTGACCCTCGCCAAAGCGACGCTGATCTGCGCGCAGAGCCGCAAGGAAAGCCGCGGCGCGCATTATCGGAGCGATCATCCGGTTTCTGAGGATGCTTATCAAGCGGCTACGATCATCCGTTATGACAACGGTGTTTATCACACCTACCTGGATACGGAGGGAAAGTATGAGAGTTAAGATACTGCGGCAGAAATCGCCCGGTTCACAACCGTACTGGCAGGAATTCAGCTACGAATACTACGGCAATCAGACCGTCGCGGGTATGCTGGACGAGCTCAACTACAAAGATGATCTCGTAGATATCAACGGCGATCCTGCCCCCAGGATCGGATGGGAATGCTCCTGCCTGCAGGGGATGTGCGGCGCTTGTGCGATGGTGATCAACAACAGACCCGCACTCGCGTGCGAGACCTTTCTGCGGGATCTCAAGGGCGATACGGTCGTGATCGAACCCTTGAAAAAGTTCTTTACCATCTGCGATCTTGTCGTCGACAGAGGCGTGATCCAGGAAAATCTGAAAAAGGCCGACGCCTACATCGAAGAGTATAACGGCGCAAAAGCCGAGGAATACGAGCATATGTACGCGGCGGGAAAATGCCTGAAATGCGGACTGTGCTTAGAGGTCTGCCCGAACTACAAGGATGGCAGTACCTTCTATGGCGCGGCGTTTGCCAACGACTGCTATCTGATTGCATCCCGCAGCGGTTCTCGGAAAAATGATATCAGGGATTCCTACAAAGAGAGTTTTGCAAAGGGATGTTCCAAAGCTCTCTCATGTGTCGATGTATGTCCGATGAAAATCCCGACCCTCGCTTCGATTGCAAAAATGAACCGTTAACATCATCCGTGATCATTTGTATTGTCTTCATCAGCTTGCAATGAAATACCGCATGGATAAGCCGTTTGAGCTTACCCATGCGGTTAGTTTTATTTGCTGTTTTTATACTTTGGTGATAGTTTTGGGATTTTTCGGGCAAATCATCTTCTGATAAGGATCCTGCCGATATCCTGTGAAAAACAGCGTATCCGTTGTTTCGTTTACTGAATCTAAGATCAAACAATCGGCTTGCCGATATGATCGTTCGACGGCAAAGACGCCAGCCATCGCTGGATGAACGTTGCGTCGAGGATTGACACCTTTTTATCTTCATCCGTATCGGCAACTGTGTCACTGAATTCGAAGGGGAGCGGAATACTCGCGAGCTTTTTCTGAATGAATGTCGCGTCGAGAATCGTGACCTTACCGTCAGAGTCTGTGTCGCCGAGCAGGAGCTCTTTATCCTCACTAAAGGGGATACCGTTCGCTTCGGCATAAGCCTGTGCCGCCGATCCCGCCTTGCCGGCGATCGCAAAATCTTCCAAGAGTACGCTCCCGCCCGCATGGTCCAGATAACCGAACGCTTCAGCGCCGATCTCGGTGACGGTCGCGGGGATATAGACCTCTTTCAGATCGGGGTCCTCCAGGAAAGCGATGTCGCCGATCGATGTGACACTCTCGGGAATGGTGAGGCTCGTCAATCCGCAGAAGTTGAACGCCGCTTCGCAGATCTCGGTGACGCCCTTACCGAGCGTTACTTCTGTCAGGTGTTTGTTATCGGCGAACGCGGCGTTTCCAATGCTCTCCACGCTGTCGGGGATCTCGACCTTTGTCAGATCACAGTCATAGAAGGCGTAGTCTCCGATCTCGGTCACGCCTTTGCCTATGGAGATGTTTCTCGGTATTGCGCGCAGGACACAGATATGGTATAGTTATCATAAGTTAATGCTTATCTGTTCAATATGGTGAATGGTGATATGAAAAATAACGAGGAGGCGTCGTAATGAAACCGGCAATAAGACTATTCAGTGTTATACTGGCAGCGATCATGATACTCACCCTGATCCCGGCGACGGTACTGTTCGCAGCGGCACAGGATATCATGCCCGTGGTACGGATCGAAGATCCCACGCTGCTGATCGAGGCAGAGGTCGATGATGATCCGCAGGTCGTGATCCACACCACGATCAGCGACAACGATCCGAAGATCGTTATCTACACAAAAGTGAAGGAAGAAGAATGGAGCTATCCTCCCGAAGCTTACGATACCGACTGGGGCGGCAGCGGAACCAAGGATGATCCCTATATCATCAAGACCGGCTCCGGACTTAATCTGCTGCGTATGCTGGTGCAGGACGGAAACACCTTTAACGGCGTTTATTTTGCGCTGGAGAAGGACATTACCGTCGGCAACGTATGCAGCGAAGAGTTGGGCAGCTGGACGCCTGTCGGTGATTCTGTCCACCCCTTTGCCGGCAGATTCGACGGCTGCGGCTTTACGGTCAGCGATCTTTATATCAACGGGGGAAGCGATCTCGGTCTGTTCGGCACGGTCACCGGCACGATCAGCAATTTGAATGTCAGCGGTACGGTCACCGGATCCGACTGCTGCGCCGGTATCGCTTCTGTCAACTATGCAACCATCAGCAACTGTACCTTCTCCGGTATGATCTACACGAGCGGCAAGTATAACGGCGGTATCACCGGCTTCAACTGCGGCACGATCACAAACTGCAAAAACACCGCCGATATCTACAGCGCAGGCGAGCAGGGCGGCGGCATCGCAGGTCGTTTGCAGAAGGGTACGATCACAAACTGCGTCAATGAAGGAGATATTATTTCTTCAAGCGATGTCAATTACAACGCGTATTCCGCCGGTAACGGAAAAGCCAACGGCGGTATCGTCGGTATCGCGCAGAGCGGCAGTCTTTCCGATTGCCGCAACTACGGTAATATCTATTTCGGTAAACATGTCGGCGGTATCGCCGGCCAGACCCGTATCGCGATCACCCGCTGTGAGAATCACGGTAATATCAATACCTATCAAACCGGCGGATATGCGGGCGGCATCGCCGGCAGCAGCTATTCTGCAGCCGGTACCGTGACCGACTGTACCAACTACGGCACCGTTACCTATAAAAACAATGCGTCCGATATGGGCGGTATCGTCGGTAATAATCAAAACGCCCGTATTGAACGCTGTATCAATAACGGCAGTGTTGGGGGCACCACAGACGTCGGCGGCATTGTCGGATACGGCAGCGGAACGATCGCCGACTGCGTCAACAACGGAGCTCTCTCGGGCAGAAACTACGGCAACATCGCATATATCGGCGGTATTACCGGCCGCGGCTCATCGATCACCCGCTGTCTGAACACGGGATCCGTAATTGTTCTGGATAAAGATAAAGATCAGCAGGGTATCCGCGTGGGAGGTATTGTCGGTGAGATATCCGCATCGGGCGGCACAGTCAGCTACTGCGCCAATACCGGACATGCCTGTTCTTATGCGTCTACCGGCGGTATCGCGGGATTTTTGTATCACGCGACCGTGAGAAATTGCTACAACACCGGTCTGATCGATACGACAGAGGACTCTGACGGTCTCGGCTACAGAGTCGGCGGCATCGTCGGTGAAAACTGGCAGGGCTTTGTACAGGATTGCTATAATACCGGTACAGTTAAAGGAAAGAAACAGCTGGGCGGCGTTGTCGGTATGGCGATCAACGGTTCGGTGAAGAAATGTTACAGTATCGGATCGATCGACGCTGAGGAAAGCACCTTCGGCGGCATTCTCGGTTATCGCTGGTGTTACAGCAGCACTTATACAGATGACGTCTTGGAGCATAACTACTACGCGAAAGAAAAGATCGAGCAAGGGTACGGTCACTCTGACGACAGTATCGACGACGACGAGATCCGCGGGTTGGCAAATAACGAAATCAACTACGGCGGCAGCGGCACCTTCACGGGTTGGAATTTTGATAACATTTGGTATACGACCGAATACGGTCCCCGACTGTACGGCATCGACGTCGGTTCGATCGACGGCGAAATCGAGATCAACAGCGTGGACGACCTCAAGCTCCTGCGCGATCGTATCAACAGCGGTATCCAGTACAAGAGCGTCAACGTGAAGCTGATGTGCGACCTCGATCTCAGCGGACAAGCCAACTGGGAGGCGATCGGCGCGACCGATTATAATGAATATGCCAAATTCTCCGGTGTTTTCGACGGCAATAACCATACGATCACCGCTCTTTCGATCGACAGCAATGAGGAAGATGTCGGGTTATTCGGCGCGGTCGACGGCACGATCAAAAACCTGCGGGTCGAGGGCAGCGTCGAGGGCTATGCTGCGGTCGGCGGTATTGCCGCTGAACTGATCGGCGGCACGATCGAGAATTGTACCTTTGTCGGCAGTGTAGAAGGAAAATCACTTGTCGGCGGAATCTGCGGCATCATGAAGAACAGCGCCGAAATGCGCGGATGTATCTGCTGTGCAGACGTCAGCGCCTCTGCAGACAAGTCATATGTCGGCGGTTTGTCCGGTACGGTATCCACCGACTGCCTGATCGAAAAATGCAGCTTTGACGAAGGCACAGTCGAGGGCGAAACATACGTCGGCGGTCTGGTCGGTGAGCTGACGAGCTCGACGGTCCGAAATTGCTTCCATAACGGCGACGTTGCCGGCAACGCCCAAAGCGGCAAATATATCGGCGGCATCGTGGGCAGCACCGCATCAAAGGCTGAAATCGACTGCTGCGCCCACTATAGCGGAATCGTTTCCGGCACATACTATGTCGGCGGTATCACCGGCTTCGCGAATAAAGAAAGAAAAACATTAGGTTCCATGCTTGAATACTTACTATATCACAACTATTATCTTACCGGCACGGTGTCGGCGAAAAAAGGTATTGAAGAGGATATCGAAGACAGAGGTATCGGCAAGGCGTATTCCTCCGGCGTTGGCATCGATATCGATTTAAACGATTATAATCCTTCGAATAAAGCAGAGCCCCTGACTGTCGAGGAGTTTTACAGCTGGTCGAGTTTTAACGACTGGGACAGTGACGTCTGGAGTATGGGCGACTATTATCCCGTTCTGAGAAACGTTTATGAGACCGTGACCTTCGATTCAAACGGCGACTCCGGCTATATGAACGATTATCAGATCCCCACCTTCGGCGGCGCGGTACCCGACTGTGCTTTCTACCGCTCCGGCTATTCGTTCATCGCATGGAATACCGCATCCGACGGCAGCGGCGATTTCTATCAGCCGGGCTATCCTGTCCCCGGCAATCAGAGTCTTACTCTCTACGCGATCTGGGGCGTAAAGGATTATGTCCTCTATATCGATACGGACGGTAAGCCCAATGCCGCGTCGAATTGTACGGGATTGAACAATACGCTCACGCTGCTGCGAGAGGGTTGGTATTTTGCTGACGGCAATATCAGCTATTCTCAGCGGATCGAGATCGACGGCAATGTTAACATCATCCTCAAGGACTATGCGAATCTGGCAACTCCCTATGGTATCCATGTACCCTCTGACAGCTCCCTGACAATTTGGGGTCAGGAACGCACCTATGACGTGCCGGATTGTGATGCCGTGACACAAGGTACCGGAAAGCTTACGGCGTCGAACCGTGCGTCTTCATCGAGCGCCGGATTTTCCGATAATGCCGCGATCGGCGGCAACAGCGGCGAAACGCCCGGTGAGATCATCATCAACGGCGGCGTTATCGATGCCGCGGCGCAAAACGGCGCGGCGATCGGCAGCGCGGCGGATCAGAACGCCAACTCCGTTATCATTCGCAGCGCCTGTGTGACTGCCAAAAGTATCGGCGGCGGTTCCGCGGCGATCGGCGGCGGCAGAAACGGCAGCGGCGGCAGAGTCGATATCGACAACGCCTGTGTCAATGCAGTCGGCAGTAACTATTCACAGAGCAATCAGCTCTATGCTTCTCCTGCGATCGGAGCGGGTGTAAAAACCTCCTCTGATAACATCAGCGGCGCAAGCGTCGGTATCCGAGGCGCGTACGTCCACGCCGAAGCCGGTAACGCCGGAGAAGGCGGCGTTGCGGCACGTGCGATCGGCGCGGGCACGGGAATCGATTATGATCTCGGCTGGATTTATCCTCTTGCGCATGTCAGAGCGGTAGACGAAAACGACGCGCCTGTCACACAGGATCTGATTCCGTATATGTGCTCCAAGCAGAGCGTGGATATGATTCCCTGTACCATGCACGTCGGTTGTGAGGATGACCTCGAGAAATGCCGTTACTGTGGCGTGACGAGTATGAGCGGCGTCAACTTTGTCGTTTGTGATTATAACTATCCGGGCGCTCCCAAGCAGTTCTCATACGGAACTCAAGAGAACGGTTCCTTTGAAGTGACCGACAATATCGTCGGACCGCAAGGCGCTGAGTTTAAAGGATGGAGTACCAAAAAAGACGGTTCCGGTTCCTTCTATGCTCCCGGTGAAACGATCACGCCCGAGAATCATGTGACACTGTATGCACAGTGGAGCGGTTCTGAGCTGCCCACCGAAGCCGTTGCAATCCTCGGCGACGTTGACGGCGACAGCAAGGTAACGATCCTCGACGCGACCTATATCCAGAAAAAACTCGCAAGTTTACCGATACCGTTTGAATTCAACGATAAGGTTTCTGATACCGACGGGGATGGAAAGGTAACTGTCTTAGACGCTACCTATATTCAGAAATGGCTGGCGAGCCTGCCGGCAAACAACAACATTGGTAAGCCGATATCATAATCCGTAAATCCGGTTATAAACGATTACGTTAGAGTTTCTCGAAACACAGAAGTCAAGCAGGTGAAACTATGAAACGAAAAACAGCAAAAGAGATCCTCGCCGAGTCGTTCATTGAGGTGGCGCGCTCAGACACCAAGCGATCGATGTTCCCAAAGAGATGGACGGGTGTATTCCGTTGTCAGAAGAAGAGCTGACTGAACTGAAAAACTTACTTGATAAAGCTCTCGTCGGAATGGATCATAAAGCGTAGAAGGTAATTAGCGATAATAGACATCAAAAACCGCATGGATAAGTCTTGAGCCTTTCCATGCGGTTCTTTTTTGCAGTCTGATCAAGTTTCAAACAAAAATGACAGGATCGCCGTGATCGCTTCGTCCATTTTCTTTGGATTGGTAAAGCGATGATCGGCGCCTTCAACCGTGTGCAGTGAAATACTGTTTTTCTCGGCAAAGCCTTTCACGACGTCATAGGACACGATCTCGTCCTTTGTGCCGTGAACGATCATCAGGTTATCCGAGCAGGAGCGATAGTCCAAGAGCGTGATATCATGCTCTTTCAGATCGGTCAAGAATTCGTTATGGATCTTTACCTTTCTGTCGAAGCCTACCGATATCGGCTTTCCTTTTCGGATAGTGTCAAGCTCATCTTCTGTCAGGATATTTGAGGTCAGCGTGTCGTACATATTGACCGCAGGACAGCGGAACGTGACCCTGATAAAAGGGTTATCGTTTTCCGCTATGTATTTTAATACCAGATACCCGCCGAAGCTGGTAGCGCTCGCGTAGAGCTTATCCGTATGAAATCTCGATTTTACATACTCTATCACATTGGAGAGATACGCCGAGCAATCGGTCAGTCGGATCTTATTGCTTGCGTCGTCTCCGTGACACGGCCAGTCAAAAATCAGCAAAGCGGTATCAGCGTGACGCTTCTGGATTCGTTTTGCAATCGTTTCTGCCATGTGATTATCTTTGTTGCCGCTGAATCCGTGACAGAATACGACTACGCTGTTAATGTGTCTTATATCCGTGCAGTACAGTTTGCACCGGATGCTCAATCCGTTCTGGTTGATGCTGAAATACTTTTCCATATGACGCCTCCCGTGATCGCGATCCGCAGATCCGATCAATATGATAATAGCATACCATCGACCGCTTGTCTATATCGAATTTGTCGGTTTCATTATTGTTTATTTATTGACTAATACCGGCTTGTAGGGTATAATAACAAGCGTTGCACAAGCTCGGATACCTTTATTAAGATGTCAGATGTTTGTTGATGTGACAGGATTAATTGTTGTGAAAACACATTGCACAGGAGGACACAAAATGAGTTATTTCACACTTAGTAACGGAGAGAAACTCTACTATGAGGATAAGGGACAAGGCGCACAGACATTGGTCATGATGCACGGCTGGACCAGCTCTCATGAAGTTTATGTACAACCGGTAGAAACGCTGCAAAAACAGGCGAGATGTATCATCTATGATCATCGCGGTCATGGAGGAAGTAAAGACGCAAACAGCGGAAGTCCTACGATGGAAACGCTCGCAAGCGACTTGCATGAATTGATCCAAGGCCTTGGCCTTTCCGATATCACTCTGTTGGGATGGTCTATGGGCGCCTGTACGATATTCAATTATGTCAAGCTCTACGGATGTGAAAACATCAAGAAGATCGTTCTCTGTGATATGACGCCGAAGCAGATCAACGATGACGAATGGAAGCTCGGACTGAATCAGGGAAAATATACGAAAGAAGATATGCAGAAGGAAGCAGGAAAAAGCTTTTACTCTCTGTATAAGAAATTCATCGTTCAAACGATTCCCAAACTGAAGAAAATTCCCGGATTTCTTCTGAGAAAGCCTTTGAAGGAAGCGCTTTCCAAATGTGACGAATCCGTGCTGAAGAGTCTGGCGGCGTCCATGAAGACGCAGGACAACCGACCGGTAGTGGAGGAGATCACGGTTCCCGTGACCTATATCTATGCGGATCCCGGTTCTCTGTTTTTACCTGAGCTTGCGGATTGGTACAAAGAACACGTCAAGACGCAGTACAACGCTGTTCGATTCCCCGACAGCACGCATATGCTGGTCAGCGACCATCCCGAGAAGTTCGCGCAGGAGGTCGGCAAAATCCTCGATCAGTAAGCGTTGAGACTTTCAAATGTCAAAAGAAACCGACTGCGTATCCTTCGTTATTTTCTTGACTTTCATTCATGAATGAAATATAATTCAGTTATTATGCAACAGACCCCGAAATAATCCGATCGGAGGAAATCAAATTGTATGTATTAAAAGGCAAAATCGATTCAACCAACGCGGCTGCACTCGAGAAAGAACTCATGGCTCAGCTGCCGAACGAGATAGACGCATCTGAGCTGGAATATATCTCCAGCGCAGGTCTGCGCGTGCTGTTAAAGCTGACGAAGGCTGTCGGCGGCGTGACTGTTACGGGCGTTTGCAGCGAGGTCTATGAGATCTTCAGCGTGACCGGCTTTACCAGTATCCTGACCGTCAGGAAGGCGCTTCGCGAGATCTCTGTGGAAGGCTGTGAGATGATCGGCGCCGGCGGCTACGGTTCCGTTTATCGTATCGATCCGGAGACCATCGTCAAGGTGTATCACACCGCCTCGCTCGATTTTATCGAGAAAGAGCGTGAATTATCCAGAAAAGCATTTTTGCTCGGTGTTCCCACCGCAATCTCCTTTGATACCGTCAAGGTCGGCGACAAGTACGGCGTCGTCTATGAAATGCTTGACGCCGGTACGGTCGCTCAGCTGATCACCGCTGCTCCCTCCGGTCTCAAGATGCTCGGACAGCTCTGCGCTGTTTCGCTCAAGAAGCTGCATGCGATCGAGGTCGACGGCGATGAATTCCCGAGCAAAAAAGGATCCCTGATCGAATGGGTCAAGAGTATCTCACAGTATATCGAGCCCGAAGAAGCGCAGGCGATAATCGATTATATCGAGAGCATTCCCGACCGCAATACTTTCCTTCACGGCGACTTTAACGCCAAGAACGTGATGGTCAAGGACGGCGAGGTCCTGCTGATTGATATCGGCGACGCGGGAGCCGGCCATCCGGCGTTTGATATCGCAGGACTGGTCCTGTCTTATCTGATTGTGCCTAACGCGACCGATCCCGAGCGCGTCAAGGCGCTTTTGGGCTTCGATCCCGCATTGGCGCAGAGCTTGTGGGGCGTAATGTGCGGCACCTATTTCATGACAGGAGATCAGCAGGAGATCGGCAGGATCACCAATATGCTGATGCCGCTGGCGTTTTTGTTGATGACCTACCACGCATTTCATTACGGCGAGCTGGATGAAGCGGCGATCACCGGACGCGTGGAACGTCTTATCCGAGGCAGGCTGCTCCCCGCGATCAAGGACGCTCAGCCGATCGATTTTTGATCGGCGACAATCGAAAATCTTTTTGTAAACCATCTCCGTTCGGTATGTCCGAGCGGAGATTTTTTGTGGACATTTTATCGGTTTTCTGATATGATAGAATCACAATCATTTCTGTGACGGGAGTTTCTTGTGAAAAGCGATCCATCAACAAAGACAACAGATCTTTTGGGATTTGTTATTCTTGCAACTATGCGCCGGTAATCATTCGGGATTTTCGGTGTTTCTTCTGTCCATGATCGGTCGACAGCTTAACGAAGATGGAGAAAAAGATGAAACTGGTATTTGCGTCTGACAGCTTCAAAGGCAGTCTGACAAGTGAAAAAACCGCCGAACTGCTGATGAGAGCCGCGCATGAGGTCTTTTCAAAGTGCGAATGTATCGGCGTGCCTGTTGCGGACGGCGGAGAAGGTACGGTCGACGCGATGATCACCGCATTGGACGGCGAGAGGGTCACAGCCCTTGTCCATGATCCGATGATGCATCGGATACCGGCAAGCTATGCTGTCATCGGAAACAAAGCCGTCATCGAGATGGCGGAGGCGTCCGGTCTGACATTGATACCACAAGAGTTGCGTGATCCGATGAAGACCACCACCTTCGGCACCGGCGAGCTGATCTTCGACGCTCTTGATCGTGGGTGTCATGAGCTGTTTGTTGCGATCGGCGGCTGTGCTACTAACGACGGCGGCATGGGCTGTATGCGCGCCTTGGGAGCGAAGTTCCTTGATCGAAAAGGCAGTGAGCTTTCGGGCTGCGGCAGGGATTTGACCGATGTATCAGCGATCGATCTTGATGGCTTGGATAACAGACTGTCAAAGGCAAAAATCACCGTGCTGTGCGACGTGAAAAATCCCCTGTGCGGTGACAGCGGCGCGACCTATACCTTTGCCGAACAAAAGGGAGCGACTCCCGAGATGATGGAGGCGCTTGAGAACGGTATGTGTAACTTCCGAGACATCATCTGTCGACAATTTGGGATCGACTGTGACTTGATCGAAGGCGCGGGCGCGGCAGGAGGACTCGGCGCGGCGCTGAAGGTTTTTCTGCACGCCGAAATGCGCTCGGGTATCGACACCATGCTGGATCTGATCGGCTTTGACGATATTCTTTCACGAGCGGACTTGGTCATTACCGGAGAGGGCAGGGCAGACGCTCAGTCCTGCTGCGGCAAGGTTGTGCAGGGCGTCGCCCTGCGCGCGAAAGAGAAAGGGATCCCCGTGATCGGCTTGTGCGGATCGATCGGCGACGGCGCTGAGAAGCTTTATGATTTCGGCATCACTTCACTCGTTTCGATCAGCGACAGCTCGATGAGCCTTGACTACGCGATGAAAAACGCCGAACAGCTGTATTACAAAGCCGCTGTCAGGCTGTTTTGTCAGATTCAGGAGAACGGAATATAAATATCGAAACATAAGACGCCCCCGTCTGTTCATATGAACCGGCGGGGTTTGTTTGATAATGATGTTTTACAGCTGCGCGGAAGTCCGATCAAAGGTCATAGCCGATGGAGCAGACAGGAGCTTTCAGGCTGCCGATGATCGGCTTGATACGTTCGAGAGGGCAGTTTTTATGCATGAAAAACAGAAATTCGGTTGTATAACGTGAATAGATATGATATGATAGTATCATCAAACGAAGGAGATGTACTATGAAACATTTTTTGATTGTTGTCGATATGCAGAACGACTTTGTGGACGGCGCGCTGGGCTCCAAAGAGGCGGTCGCTGTTGTCCCCAACGTGGTAAAGAAGATAGAGGATTTTGACGGAGAGATCTTCGCGACTCTCGATACTCACGGCGAGAATTATATGCAGACCCTTGAGGGCAAAAACCTGCCGGTGCCGCACTGTATCAAAGGCACGGACGGATGGCAGCTCAATGAAGCTGTTGCCGCTGCCTTGGAGCGTAAGGGCTATACGCCGGTAGAGAAGGTGACCTTCGGCGCGGTCGGGCTGCCCAACCTGATCATGCAGGCGTCCGCCGGAGAGCCGTTTGAAATGGAGCTGATCGGTCTTTGCACCGATATCTGTGTCGTCAGCAATGCGCTGCTGTTAAAAGCGATCTTCTGCGAGACGCCCATCAGTGTCGACTCCGCCTGCTGTGCGGGCGTGACGCCCGAAAAGCACGAAGCCGCTTTAGAAACCATGAGAAGCTGTCAAATCAATGTAAAGTGAGGGAATATGATGTTTAACGCTGAAAAGATCAAAAACGAATGCGTACAGTGGATACGCGACTTCTTTGAAGAAAACGGAAAAGGCTGCAACGCGGTTGTCGGTATCTCCGGCGGCAAGGACAGCTCGATCGTCGCCGCTTTATGCGTTGAGGCGCTCGGCAAGGACCGCGTGATCGGCGTGTTGATGCCCAACGGTGAACAGGCGGATATCGACAAAGCTCAGCTGTTGGTCGACACGCTCGGCATCAAGCATTATACCATCAACATCAAGGACGCTTATGAGGGGCTCGTCCGACAGCTCCCCTTTGAGCCAACTTCCCAGACGGTTCAGAACCTGCCGCCGCGACTTCGTATGGCAACGCTGTACGCGATATCGCAGAGTCACAAAGGACGCGTTGCCAACACCTGCAACCTTTCCGAAGACTGGGTCGGTTATTCCACCCGTTACGGCGACAGTGTAGGCGATTTCAGCCCTTGTTCTCACCTGACCGTGGACGAGGTCAAACAGATCGGCAGACTGCTCGGTCTGCCCTCTGAGCTGGTCGACAAGACTCCCTCCGACGGACTGTGCGGAAAGACCGACGAGGACAACCTCGGCTTCACCTATGCAGCGCTGGATCGCTACATCCGCACCGGCGAGATCGACGATCCCGAAATAAAGCAGAAGATCGACTATAAGCACAAGGTCAATCTGTTCAAATTAAAACTCATGCCCGCCTATGAGCCCGGTCTGCCCGAGATCGGAGAACAGGCGTAAGGAAATCGAACGCACCGAAAAAAGGAGGCGATCGCTCTGTTGGAGAGAACCCATCATCCAAGCATTCGGATGCTCGAAGAGACTTTGGAGATAGCGCTTAGAGGAAGCTATCTTCTCAACAATAAAGAGATCAGGCTCAAGATCGATCCCGACCGGATGAGAGAGGCGCGGGTTTTTCTGCCTGATGAGGTCAATAAGATCTGCAAGGAAGTCTTTTCTCCTTGCCGCAATATTACCGGCGGCTGTATGATCGACTGCCAAAATACGGATTCTTTTACTATGGCGAGAGAGATCGTTTCAGATCCGAAGCGGTTTTCTCCCGACGACAGAGTATTGGTGCTCAATTTTGCCAATCCCGTCCACATCGGAGGAGGCGTTCGCCAGGGCGCAAAAGCGCAGGAGGAAGACCTCTGCCGCCAGAGCTCTTTGCTGCTTTCTTTAGAAAGCGAAGAAGCGTTCTCTTACTACAGCTATAACCGCTCCCTGCATACCGTGCTGGGGAGTGACGCGATGATCATTTCCCCGAACGTAGAGATCATCCGGGATCAAAACGGAGATCTGCTCGACGATACTGCGGCGGTATCCGTTCTGACCTGCGCTGCGCCGTATATCCGTGACGGCTTCGAGGGTAAGACCTTTGACGAATACCGTACGATGATGAAGAGAAGGATCCGGGGGATGCTGTATGTTGCCGCGCACGAGGGCTATACCCATCCGGTGTTCGGCGCGTGGGGCTGCGGCGTATTCGGAAACGATCCTCAGCTGATCGCGCGGCTGTTTGACGAAGAGATCCGAGGCTTCTTATGCGGTGGCGAGGACTATCAAAGCTTTTTCAGAGAGATCGATTTTGCCGTACTCAGCAGAAGCCCCGGAATGTATAATTACAGAGTATTTGCGAATACGTTTTCACGATAACAGATCATAAAAGAAGACGGGAGATCATTCATGGCGGATTTTCAGTATATCACAAAAGACGACAGTTCCCCTCAGGGAAAACCGAGAGTGTATTTTACTGCGCATCCTGATGACTATCAAATATACTTTGAAGAAATTCGTCAGGATATTTTCAAGCGTCAGAACTGTGTGATATTCTATCTTGATGGGAATACGCAGCCGGATAAAGTGGACGATTACGAACTGCGTCTGGGAGAGATGCAGCTGTTCGTTGTACCTGTTACAACAAAACTGCTTATGACTCCTAATCGTGCGATGGATGTGGAGATCCCTTTTGCTGCCTCCCGTCATATTCCGGTTTTGCCTTTGATACAGGAGAGCGGACTTAACGAGTTGTTTCAAAAACGATTTGGTTCCATGCAATATCTTGATAAGTACGATACCGATCCTACGGTCATTCCGTATCATGAGAAGCTGACGAAATTTCTCGAAAGTGTTATCATCGGCGATGAACTGGTACAGAAGATCCGCGCTGCGTTTGACGCGTATGTTTTTCTCAGCTATCGTAAAAAGGACAGAAAGTACGCCCAGGAGTTGATGCGCCTGATCCATTTGAATCCTATGTGTCGGGATATCGCCATCTGGTACGATGAGTTTCTCACACCGGGCGAGGACTTCAACGATGCGATCGAAGAAGCGATGAAAAAGAGTAAGCTGTTTGCTCTCGCTGTCACGCCGAATCTGGTCAACGAAGTCAACTATGTTTTGACCACCGAATATCCGAAGGCGCGTGAGATGGACAAGGAGATCCTGCCTGTTGAAATGGTCGCGACCGACATCGCCCAGCTGAAAGCAAAGTACGCGGATATTCCCGATCCCATTCATATTTCACAGAAGCAGTTACTGGATGATCGCATGCTCGCTATGTTAAAGGACATCGCGTTATCTCATGATGATCGGGACGCTCAGCATACATTCTTTATCGGTTTGGCATACCTCAAAGGGATCGATGTGGAAATCGATCGTGATAAAGCGTCCAAACTGATCATTTCTGCCGCCAAAAACGGTTATCCCGCAGGACCGCAAACGCTTGTGGCAATGTACTCACAGGGAGAAGGCGTCAGACACGACTTTGCCGAAGCGGCGTTCTGGTCAGAGAAAAACGCGGAAATCCTCCATGAGGAATATCAGAAAAGCCAAACCTGTTCCGGCGCGGTTTCCTATATTACCGCATTATCCGAACTTGCTCAGTTGCATACCAAAGCAGAGCAATATGATTTTGCCGAAAAGGTATGTCATCAGATCATATCTTCATGTCGAACTTTTGCCGAACAGTATCCCGATGAGTATGCTTTCATGCAGGCGCAGACAAAGGCGTTTTTCCTTTTGGGAGATAACGCATACATGGATGACGATCAGGAAGAAGGACTCGACGATTATCAAAAAGGCATCGAGGTTCAGGAATCTTCCGCAAAACGCTTTCGCACGGAATCGGCTAAAGTCGAACTCGCTTTCGCTTACAGAAAAACAGCGGAAAGAGCGATCATGCTCAATGATGATTCCACAGCACAAATGTGTATTCAAAGGGCAATTGCTGTTTCAAAGTCGTTGAAAAGCGCGTCAATGCGAAAAGAGCTGAGCGAAGCCTACCATACGTATGTGTTCTATCTGATCCGGAAAAAGGAATTGGATACGGCTTTACAATACAGCAAAAAAGCGCTTCGTCTGAACGAATCCGTTTTTTCCGACATGAGCGATTTTGAAAATAAGCGTGTTCTGAGCTTAAGCTATATCAGTTTTGCCGACGTCTGGTATGCAAAAGGGGAAGCTGCTTACGGCAAGAAAGCAATTAAACTTACAGAAAAGGCAGTCAAATATTATCGTAAAGCGGACAAGCTGTTATCCGAAGTTTTGGAGACAAGCAAAACACTCGCCGCCCGCCGTGACAGCAGCAAGTGTATGATTAAACTCGGGTGGGCAAATAAATCGTTGGGAAACGATGACAGCTTCGTGATCAACTTTTACCCGGCGATCGAACAGCAGCAGCTGATATATAACGAAACACATACGACAGAAGACTGCAACGCGCTGATTGATACATATATCCGTTTCAGCATGGAGGATATCCAGGAATATCAACTGGAAGGGACAACCGCGTTGCTCCGACATGCGGCAAAGATTTTGACGCAGGCTCTGGAGATTGCCAAAGAACTGTTGGGCATGAAAAATACGGTCTATACCAGATCTGTTTCTTATGAGATATACGACCGGTTGGCGAAAGTGGCTGAGTATCAGTGTGATGACGCTTTAAGAGATGATTATCTCAGGCAGTCCGCAGAACTTGCGAAAAGCGGGACGCACAAGAGAGATCGGAATGTATATCTTGATCTGTGCGAACGTTTGGCAAACAAAAAAAGTCAGTAAAGCAAGCCTTATCTTCTGATAAGAGTAATAAACCGACGGAGGTAATTGATATGTTGACAATCGGCACCAAAGCGCCCGAATTCATTCTGCCCGATCAGAACGGCGAGATGAGATCGCTCTCGGATTATAAAGGGCAGAAGGTCATCCTCTATTTTTATCCCAAGGATATGACCTCGGGATGTACCAAACAGGCGTGCGCATTCTCAAAGCTGTATCCGCAGTTTAAGGAGAAAGGCGCCGTCGTCCTCGGTGTCAGCAAAGACTCGGTCGCGTCGCATAAGCGCTTTGAGGAGAAGCACGGACTGCCGTTTACGCTCCTCTCCGACACCGAGAAGACCGTGATACAGGCGTATGACGTCTGGAAAGAAAAGAAGCTCTATGGCAAGGTCAGCATGGGCGTTGTCCGCACTACCTACCTGATAGACGAGAACGGCGTGATCGTCAAAGCCTTTGACAAGGTCAAGGCAGCGGAGAACCCTGCTCAGATGCTGGGAGAACTGGAATAAACAAAGGTACGATCTATGGAAGATTTTATCATCGACAGCAAAGAAGATCTGATCGGCGCGATCAACGAATACGGATTTTTACCGTTCTTTGAGAACTCCATCGAGGGCTTCTCCGTCGAGGAGCACGTTACGTGGGATTGCTGGTATCACAGCGATGGTTCATGGCCCGTATGGGAATGGAAGGGCCCCGTGATCCGCGAGACCCTATGCGCTTACGGAAAGTTCTTTGAGAAGAAGGCGTGCTTTATCAGCCCCGAGTGGTTTTATGACTTTGCGAACTACCGCCGCGACGGATATGATTTTGACGCGCGGTGGGATGACGAACTGGCTCCCTTGAAGGACAAACAGCTTTATGATCTAATCGAGCGCAACGCTCCGATCCTCAGCAAAGAGCTCAAACAGATCGGCAACTATAAAAAGGGCGGCGTCAAAGGCTTCGATACCATGATCACCCGCCTGCAGGCGCAGTGCTATGTACTGATCAGCGACTTTGTCTATCTCAAAGACAAACACGGCAACCCCTACGGCTGGGGCGTGGCGGAGTATTCCACGCCGGAGGCGTTTATGGGACAGCAGTTCAAAGACAACGTCTATCTGCGTACTCCTCGGGAATCCTACGACAGGATCTTCTCTCATTTTCAGGAGATGTTCCCCGACGCCGAAGAAGCTGTGATCAGAAAGTTTTTGAAATAAATACTGAAAAACTGCATAATGAATTGATAAAAACGCCCTGTTCTTCAATAATCTGAAAAACAGAGCGTTACTTTATTTCTATTATAGAATTATAATTTTATTATCAATCGGGCTTTGCGGGAGGGGTATCGCCTCCGCCGAAACCTCCGTCCATTCCGCCGGAAGAAGTGGTTGTGATTTCCATAGCCGATCCTGTTGACGCGGTGCCGGCTGTATAAGCAATGCCGTTTACATACAGGGTGTGGCCGTTGAGATCGATAGAGTCCGCATCGCAGCTTAGCGAAGTGATATAGCTGTCTGATGTCAGCGTCCACTTGGAGCCGCCGGAGAGCTCAACATACACATCGCCCGCCTGAGAGTCGCTGTTGATCGCGCCGGTGAAGGAGGAGTTGTCGCTGAGATAGAGGTTCAGCACAGAGATATCGTCAACGATCATATCGCCGTTGATGCTCTGTTGTGAAGCGTTCAGATTGACCTGACCGCCGTTTGAGCCGTCGCTGCCCCAGCCTGCCGCAGCGGCTCTGAGGAAGTATCCTTCGCTGTCGTTGTTGGTGATAGTTGCGCCGGAAAGGGTGATCTCTGTCGCCGTGTTGTTGACAAAAAAGACGTCGCCGTTTTGGTTGACAAGAGATCCGCCGTTCATGGTAAAGGACGAGAGTCCCTGCGCCGCGTCGCCGGACATGCTCTGATAGATCATGACCGCCTGATACCAGTCGGACTTATCGCTGTTTTTGGTATTGTTGTCGGCAGTCAGATCGACATTGTTGAGAGTGACGCTGTTTTTGCCTTCTACTACAACGCCCTGAGACGATGTGGAGACCATCGTCGCGTCGTCAACGGTGATATCCGCTGTGGAGTAGATAACCGGAGATCCCTTGCCGGAGGTGGAGTAGTATCCGCCGCTGACGTTGACGTCGCCGCCTCCGCGGTCTGAGCGGATCGCCGCCGAGGAATTACCCGATGTTTCGATCGTCAGATTGGAGGCATTCATGGTGCCTCCTCCGGTCGTCATCAGACCGCCCGAGCAGTTTCCGGTTGTCTTGATATAGCTGTCGGAAATGTTGACGGTCGTGCCTTCGCCATAGCTGAATACCGCGTTCGCGTGGGTGCCGTCTGTGATAACGACCATCTCGCTGAGATCAAGCGTGCCGCCGTTAGTAGCGAAAATCGCCGCGTTGTCACCGTAGAAATCCGCCTCATCTCCGCTGTCGCTGTCGCCGGTCTTGACGACCTTCACATTGCTGTAGCTGAGGCTTTCTCCGTCTGCCGTGATTGCGTGTTCGCCGCCTGTACTGTTCTCGATCGTTTCGTTGATCGTGATATCCGATTCGCTGAGCTTTTTGACAGACGCTTCTGTTGCCGCCTCCGTTTGGGTCTGATCCGGTGTTGCGGCTTGTGTTGACAGCTGAGTTTCCTCCGATCCGCCGGTTGATTCGGAGCCGCACGCCGCCAGCGACGCGATCAGCAGGACGCTGAGGATCACCGCTAACAGTTTATAGGAATTTCTGATCATCTTTTTCATATGAATGCCTCCTTGATGATTGTTGTGACCTTATCATACGGCATATGATTGATAATTATATGACAGTAAAGTGAAAACTACGTGAATTTGTGAAAAAGCCTTTCACACCGAAAGCGGTATGAAAGGCTAAACTTATTTAATTGTTTCAAACGGGATATCTGCGTCGTTTGCGTAGAGCTCTGCGCAGGTGTCTGCGTATCCTTGGATGACAAAGCCGTCTATCCTGCTTGGGGCATCACCTGTTTCATCGGGATCATCACCGCAGAAGCCGAGCGCGTATTCTCCGATATGGGTAATGCTCTTCGGGATCGTGATACTTTTCAGAGAGACACATCGAAAAAACGCTCTCTCATCGATTGTGGTGATCCCGTCGTGAAGCGTGACGCTTCTCAGTCCTGAACAGCCGTAGAACATCCATCCGCTGATACGGTCCACCCCCTTGGGGATACGCACGCTCTTAAGCGATTCACAGCCGAAGAACGCGTCCGCCGAGATCTTTTTGATGCTGTCGGGAAGATCGATGGTTTTCAGATTCTTACAGCCGGAAAATACAAACGATTCGATAGATGTGACGCCGTCGTGAAGCACAACGCTCTCCAAACTTTCGCAGTCTTCAAAGAACCGATATTCGAGCCGATCGATCCCCTTCGGGAGCGTAAAGCTTTTGAGGTTTTTACACCGGATGACCGCGTATGTTCCGATATGAACCACGCTGTCGGGCAGCGGCACCGCTTCGAGCTTTTCACAGCCGGAAAATGCCTGCACGCCGATCGATGTCAGGTTCTCGCTCAGTGTGATTTGCCGCAGATCGGCGCAGTCACAGAACGTATAATCCTCGATCACGGTGACCTCGTCCGGTACTTTGATCCGCTCGAGCTTTTTACAGTCTTTAAACGCTTTAGCGCCGATACGATTTACGCTGTCCGGGAGGATTGCTTCTTTCAAAGCGACACAAGCCATAAAAGCGCCTTCTCCGATCTCTGTGACTCCTTCGGGCACGGCGATCCTTATCAAAGATGTACATTCAAAAAAGCAGTTTATGCCGATTCTGTCAAGGCCCGCGGGAAGCGTGATCTTTTGCAGCATGAAGCAGGAGGAAAATGCGTAGTCCCCGATCTCCTCCAACCCGTCCGGAAGGACAATATCGCACAGCTTGAAGCAGTAGGAGAAGGCGCCTTTGCCGATCCTCTTCAACGTTGAGGGAAGCGTGACGCTTCTCAGCTGCGCGCAGTCGTGAAACGCGTCTTCGCCGATCTCGGTCACACCCTCGGGGATGATGATTTCTCTGACTTTTTCGTGCGCGAAAGCTCTTTCTGCGATCACGGTCACTCCCTGCGGTATCGCAGTGACCCTTTTGGGGCGAGCGCAGTTTAGCAATACGCCGTCGTTGATGGTAAACTTCATAAGGTATCGATTTATGTTAAATTTCTATGTCTAAAACGACGGTAAGTTCTCCGAGAACGCCGTTGCTCAGCACCTTCACGTTTGCTTCATAGGCGTTGCCGTTGCCATTGACGGTTGCGCCTTCATCCGTGTTGATCACGCTGGGATAAGGCTCGCTGAGCTGTCTGCGCTCTTCGGTCTTGGTCGGATCCGCGGGATCGGGCGTGATCGGTACGACAGCCTCGGTCACGGAACAGACATAGAGATGACCGACATATGATTCTTCGCCGCCTACAAGGTTGCTGAATTCGGCGTAAACATTCAGAATACCGGGTACCATAACAATATCGCCGTAGTTGTTGAGCTTGGCGGTCGTGTTCTGGTTGCCCTCGGCGTCCATACCGATGAACAGCGTTCCGGGAATCACATCGGGATTGACGGTGTAGGTTCCGGTCGCTTCGTCCAATACGGTGACGTCATCCTTCCATGTCAGCTGGATGCCCTTGTGGTAGCTGATGCTGCCCTTATCGGGATCCTGCGCTTCGATCACATCTTCGTACCTTCCGTAGTTGTTGATCGTGCCCATGACATACAGGTTGCCCTTTAAGGAGAGACAGCCGTAGTTATCTATGATACCACCGTCTTCGACCAGAATACTCGAGGACTTCATATCCCTGTTGACGATTTCCTGCTGCTGTTCCTGCGCGGCGGGCTGAACGGGCTTGACTTCCAGTCCTTCGATATTGATCACGCCGTTGTTGACGATCCTGCCGCCGGAATGGACGGTGATCACGCCGTTGGTCAGAGTTGCAGTTTCAGCGGGAGTCTGTTCGCCTTGAGCTTGGGCGGTTGAGGCGGCGTCGTATTCGACCTCGAGCTGGCAGCTGTCGTCGATGATGATGGTACCGCCCGCGCCGACTTCCATGCTCGCGTTATTGCCGATGGCAAGCTCCGCGCCGGAGGTCTTGGATCCGTCGGTGAGCGTCAATGTTGCGTTGTCCTTCACGGTCAAACCTGCGGCGTTGGTCTCAGCATGGTTGGCGACCTGGATGTCAAAGCTGTTGACGTCTAAGATGACCGAGCGGGGATTATCCTGTGAGCCCTCGACCAGCAGACCTTCCAGAACAGGGGATTCGCAGATCAGTTTGATCGTGTGAGAATCATATTCCGGATAAGCAATCGCTTTTGTCAGAGACCAGTATTCCTCAACGTCTTTGTCGTCGACTTGATTGCCGGTTACGACGTCGATCTCCATATCGGAACCCTTGACGAGATAACTCGCGGCGTTGTTCTCTTCGGTGAAGGCTTCCGCTTTGTAAAATTTATTCATCACTTTGTTGGCGTGCTCTGCGTCGGTCGAGGCGGGATCATAGCTGAGCGCCGGATTATAGTCTAATGTGTCGTCGACATAAAGGCTTAACTTGATGTCGGCGCTTGGAGCGTTCTCGGTGCCTTGATCCGCGCCCGCGGAGAGCTTGCCGGAGGAATTGACGATGATATCGATGTAGGGCGTAGTCGTAAAGTTTCCGGTGGTATCCTTGAGCGCTTCACCGTTGTTCTCGATGGAGTATGATGCGGTGATTGTATATTATCGGAAGATGTTATGGCGATTCGTTAGCGGAAGCCGGTTTTGATACAACAGCATATAGTGAATATTTACCGACCCTATCCGTTCGAATAATATCTATTTCTTCTCCGTTTTCTGTATAATGATTGTTATAATAATTTAAAAGGAAATACGCATATATATTGATATCGTTTTCACCCTGAGATGGTTCTTCTTCCCAGAGTATGATCCGAATATTGCTGTTTATTGTATCTTTGAACAGATGATTGATCCCGTTCTTTTTTTGAGGATCCTTAAAGCACTTTGCTTTTGTGAGCCATAAGCCGTAATTTACAACGTTGGGTTTTTCGTCCGGTAGAATGAATGGGTTGTAGTAAGGCCTTCGGAGCGTTATCTGATTGATAAGGAAGATCGTTTCGGGATGACTATCGATGTATTCTTCCAAAATAAGATTGCTGTCTTTATCATATGTCACAGCGTTATTCTTATACACAAAAACGCCGGTCACAACAAATAAAGCCGCTATTATTATTGATAAAACAGACAAAGCGATTTTTCCAAGATTAGGCCATTTTTTGATCTGGATGGCATTCTCTTCGTTCAGCCCGAAAACGATCAGGACAAGCGAGGGGAAAATCGGTGCAAGCGTAGTATAGAACAAAAATCTGATACTTACTAAATACGCATAAGGGATTAGCAGAACAGAAATGATAATCAGAGTGATAATCGCCTGAAATCGGTCATATTTGAGGATAATTACCAGAGATACTGCCATCAATAATATCAGCAGAATACTTTCATATTTGAAAAGATCAGAAATCAGAAAATACATGCTCCATATAATAGCAAACAATAACAGTATTATCAACTTATGTTTGATTTTCGGAAATAGAATGGACAGGAAGACGACGCCAAAAACTGCAATAATCAGAACAAACAGATATAAGAGAATCAGTTTGTTTTCAATCAACTTTGAAAACGCCTCTTTGAATGGATACAGTGTTTTTTCAATAATATTTTTGTTATAAAGTCCATCATAATTATCTTCATAAATGATTTCAGTCATACTGTTAAGACGTTCAACAGTATAAAAATCGTCATCAACGAACCATTCTTTCAGAGTTTTGAGATCTTCTTTCGATTTCAGCCCGATTTCTTCAAATCGATCCGGATTATAGTAATACGGACTGATTCTGATATCAGTTACTTTTGACAATGCAACATTATATTTTAATAATTCCTGATAATCATCCGAAGAATTCTTGATCAACTCGGAAGCAACGTTTAATCCGTACGAGGAAACTATGACGGCGATGAATAGCAAACCCGTAATAAAGTACTTTTTCATAACGGTTGCAAATGCGTTTTTTATACCAACACTTTGTTTCTCTTTTGCTGTACCGGAAATAAAGACTCCAAACGAAAAAGTAATACCGATACCGCAACAAATCAGAAATGGTACAAATCTGATTTGCGAACTGAACACCATTAAGAACACACCTAAGATAAGCTGCAGGATCTTCATCCGCTTTCTCTTCTCATATAGGTATCCGTAAAACAAGCACAGCATCCCAGCAGTTGCAGCAAGTATCGTTGTATAGGTAAATAAGATTTCAACGATGAAGAACGAGAAGAAAAGCGCGTCAAACACTACCGTATAGAAAAGTCCTTTTTTTGCACTCAGCTTAGCTAAAATGAAGTAGTTTATCACAACCAGCGATAAGAAACTGATTAACTCCTGAAGCGTCATATATATATTAATAACACCAAAAAAAGGTTGAATTTGCGCGCAAAAAGAAGTGAAGAAAAATCCCAAGCCCGGAACAGCGGTGTTTCCTCCCAACACAGCCGTAAACACACAGTAGTCATCGTTTCCGCCAATTATTGAAAACCCGTTTACCGCAATGTAAATAAATGAAAAAACAGTGCACATAATCAGCGCGGATAAAAGCTTGTGTCTGGATATCGTTTGAATTATATCATTAAACTTTTCAGAAATCTTTTTCATCCTCTTCTCTCCAATATGTTTGAAAATGATACTGCACAACGTTTTCTGATTATACATTTAAACGGAGCGGTTCAAGTGTTAAAACAGCGCTGTAATTAATTATATATTTACATCAAAATCATCCTTGATATCTTGTTGAGTATTGTATGAATAATGTATATTTTACTATAAGATTTTTGCCATTTTACACCCTTATCATATCATATCCTGTTGATTCTTTCAATAATAAAATTCTCGTTTCATAGACTTTAAAACGGAATCATGTCACATTGTATTTTGCATCACATACAGACCTGACATTGAAATAGTATGATTACATTGACCTTAACTCAAATCAGGACAACACAGCCCCTCAATGACGGGGTGTTTTTCTGAATCAATATTCTCTGTGATCGAATACCCACTCGGTCTTCTTTTCGGAGCGCTGAGCGAAGGGCTGGACGGCGACCACAGTATATTATTGGCGAAATCCATACCGGATCTGTTCACCGTAATGGCGATCGGATACAACATCCTTGCCGGACAGCTTCATCTCAAGAAGATCAGAGTCCTGAATATCGTTTTGGCATTACCGCCGGCGCTGTTCTTCACATGGGCGGCGTCCTTGTTGCCGATTGCCATATGCTTTCATAAACGGGATTATCTGTGTTAATCAATTATCATAATAAAAACGCTCTGTTCTGCGTGATGACGGAACAGAGCGTTTTTGATATCTTAAATACTGTTATCAGCCTATCTGTGTGTAGACGACACAGGTCATGATCGAGAACGCGCAGACCAGACCGATTGAGCCGTATCTGAGGATCTTCTCGGGCAGAGTCTTTCCGCAGAAGCGCTGCAGCAGCAGCCCCAGACCCATCACGAGTATCGTAATCAGCGGTACGCAGAATCGAATATTCATCGAGCAGGTGAACGGGAATTTGAAGCTGTACAAATAATAACTGAGGAGCATTGTTGCGGTGAACACAGAGAAGAACACGCGGCTCATAACGTCGAGTCCGGAATCCTTGCGGATCATCATCACAACGAAAGCGACGAAGCACAGCAGAGCGAGAAGGCTGCCGATCCAGAAGAGGATGGGGCCGGTCACCGCGATCAGCGGGAAATGGATATCGGATATTGCGTTCTGACCTTCGCCAAACAGCGAGGTTTTGATCAAGCCCAGCGTCGGATTGTATTCGTTGTAAGGCGCGCCGAAGTTGGGGTCGGAAAACGCGTCGTAGACAAAGGAAAGCTGTCCGTTGCCGAAGTCAAAGAGTCTTTTCGTCCACGGCAGATTGCCGCAGTACTGCGCGTCCTGCTCCGAAAGATAGGGAACATAGGTGATCGGAACGCCAAAGGCAAAGTAGTTGCGGATTTGCCACCAAAGTCCCAAGGGAGCGCAAATCACGCCGAAGATCGCGAACTGTCCGATATATCTCTTCCACGATTTGATATTCTTGACAAATACATACAGGAACATCAGCGCGATCGCCGGCGCTGCCATCCACGCCGAGAGCTTCGCCATCATGCCCAGACCGATACACAGCGCGATGGGGATGATCTTCTTTAAGGTGGGTTCTTTGTACCATCTTAATGCAAACATCACGGACATCAGCATCAGCAGCATAGAGAGGATGTCGTTGTTGTAGAAGCCGCCCATCAGCACAAAAGTCGGATGGAAGCACAGCACGCCCATCGCGATGATCAGCGGAAGACCGTTCAGCTTCACCCAGCGGAAGATGCGATAGCTTACCACAAGGATCAGCGCCGAGTAGGTCATCGGCAGGATCTGGATCGCCTGGCACGCCATGTCGTACTGCATACCGAAGAGGGTAAGAACTTTCAGCAGCAGCGCCATCAGCCAGTGATGCAGCGGAGGCTGATAATATTGCCAGATAGAACGAACGTCAAAGTCAGGCAGCTTGAGTCCGTTGTTGTACCAGTATTCAATATAGTTTGCGTGGCCCCATGTCCAGTTGAAGTAGCCTACGTCATGCTGGCGGGAGGAGGAATCGGTGTACAGGACATAGACGAACCGCAGCATGATGCCTCCGGCGATCATCAGCATGACCAGCGTGCGGGGCGTCAGCTGTCCGATCGCTTTGAGGATGATCGCGAACAGCGCCAGCATAAAGAGCGAGATCCACAGCATCAAAGCGATACTGTTACCGGTGTAGTAAATCAGAAAGAGCGAAATACCCGAGAACACGGCAGCGAAGAGAAAGATGATCACATTCTCCTTGGTATCTTTGCCGATCTTTCCCAAGAAGGTCAGTCCCGCAAAGACAGCAAGAATCGCGACGCCAGCATAGATGTAACTGCCGATCGTCAAATTCGCTTTCTCGCAAAAGCCGAAGAAGAACAGCAGCAGGCACATCCCGATCACGCTCAGGTACGGATGTTTTGCCAGTTGATGGAGCAGTCGCTCCATAGAGCTTTTTGATTCGGTTCTCATAACGGATTCTCCTTATGAGTTATGATTGATTTGCATTGTTTATATAGCAGAGAAAAAATATGATTATGAGTCGATACAAGTACGATCTTATCAGGAGAAGAATTTCAGCACTCTGATCGCCAGACCCATATCGGCTTCTCTGTTGTGCGCGGAAACCTTATCATCATCTCTGCTGCGGATCTCATCCTTGTTTTTATGGAAATACTCATAGGACTTCAAGAGCATTTCTTCGTTTGTCATGGTAGGACTCCAACCTAATTTTGTTTTGATCTTTGTAGTATCAAACACAAAAGTCGATGAGATCATGTTGTACTGATAAACGCCTAACGGAGAAATGCCCAGATGATAGCACAGCTTCATCATCGTCTTGGCAAAACCGGCAGGAAAGTGAGCCAGCTTCGACGTTGATTCGGAATGATCCACTACATACTGATAGGTATAGTTGAACGATTTGACGTCGTCGGAGCCGATGTTGAAGACGTCGCTTGCGTCATAATCCAGCGCAAGCTCACACGCGCGCGCCAAATCCTTGGCGTAGATAAACTGGTATCTGTTCTCACCGTTTCCGACCAGCCACAGCTTTTTGTTGTCATCAACGAATTCATACAGAATGGCGAGCAAGCCTAATCTTCCTTCATCCATGATCGTCGGGCATCTGAAGATCACCGAATTGACCTTATCGGGCTCAGAAAGCAGGATTTTTTCGCCTTCCCATTTTGACTTTCCGTAGATCTCAACAGGTGCGGGAGGTTCTTCCTCGGTAACGGGTTCATCAAAGTTTCTGCCCCACAAGCAGTTGCTTGATGTGAAGATGATCTTGTTGACGTTATACTTGATACAAGCGTCCATAATATTCTGTGTTCCGTCGACATTGGACGTCCACAGCTCTTTGAGCATTTTCTTCTCATGCGCCAGCATAGCGGCAAAATGGAAGACTGCTTCAAATTGATATTTTGAGAACAACTCATCAAGGATATCTTTGTTTCTGATATCATCCTGATAAGAGATCAGATTCTCGTGAGTGAACTCACTTTTGACAAGATCTATGTTGACGCACTTAAAATCTCTATCGGTTAAGTATTTACACATGATCTGTCCGAAAAAGCCGGAACCGCCGGTTATCAGAACTGTTTTCATCGTCATTTCATTCCTTTCCTGATCAGAGCCATTCTGAGCGTTGCGGAGGATCCTTCGCTTCACTCGGGATGACAATTATGAATAATGAATTATGAATTCTCTTTGCTTGCTTCGTGGTATTCCTTCTCGGTGTTGACGTTCCAGACCGCAGATCTGTCGGTCGATCCCGAGAGAATGCACTTGACGGT
The DNA here is from genome assembly GCA_964588105.1 of uncultured Ruminococcus sp. Taxonomy (GTDB): domain Bacteria; phylum Bacillota; class Clostridia; order Oscillospirales; family Acutalibacteraceae; genus Ruminococcoides. The sequence goes on from CAZPOG010000003.1 coordinate 28,623, forward strand.
CTCGAAGGAGGTACACATAGAGTGGTCGAGGTTGTTGTAGCGGTGCTGACCGTTACGTCCGACGCAGAAGAGGTTGTCGATCGAGTTGAGATACTCTCGAAGCTCGTCCATATGCTCATAGGTGTCGAAGTAGGCGGGATATGCTTTTTTGACTCGCTCTACATGGAAGTCGATCGCATCGGACTCTTTCTCGATCAGGCCCATCTTCGCCATTTCACAGATACCCATTCTGCCGAACTCGTCGTCGGTCATGCTCCACATCTCGTCGCCTTCGTTACAGAAGTATTCGAGACCGATCCATACGGTATGCTCGATATCTTTGACCATGTAGGGAGACCAGTTGTTGTAGATCTGGAATCGACCCATCTTGACCGAGCGGTCATGGACATAGACCCAGTTGTCGGGTACGATGTCGCCGATGGTTTTGATCTTGGTTTTATTTTCCAACAGCAGACGGGGTACCAGCACGCCCGCGGTCATATAGTCGCGATAGGGAAGACCCTCGGCGATCGCGAGCATGTCTTCGGGTACATCGTTCATACCCATCACGAGATCCTTGACCGGCATGGAGGAGATCACATAGTCGCCGTCGACCTGTACCTCTTTACCGTTCTGTTCATAGATCAGCCCTGTGAGGTGGTTGTTCTCATCCTTGAGGATCTTGGTGACTTTGGCGTTCTTGATGATGGTGCCGCCCATCTTCTCAAAGTCCGCTGCGGTAAGCTCCCACAGCTCGCCGGGTCCGAGCTTCGGATAGGCGAACTCTTCGATCAGCGAGGTCTCAACCTTACGGTTCTTCTTGTGGAAGATCTTGCCGAAGATATCCTTCATGATCGCGCTGATAGAAAGCCCCTTGACTCTCTGCGCGCCCCATTCGGGAGAGATCTCGGAGGGATGTCTGCCCCAGAGGTTTTCGGTGTAATGCTCAAAGAACATCGAATAGAGCTTTTTGCCGAAACGGTTGATATAGAAATCCTCTAAGGATTTTTCTTCGCGTTTATGGAAAATGGTCTTCATATAGCTGAAGCCGACCACGATGGTGGTGCCGAAGCCCATGTTCTTGATGGTCTCGAATTTCAGCGAAATCGGATAGTCGAAAAAGTTGGATTTGTAGAAGATACGGCTTAAGCGGTTTCTCCGGAGCATGACCCTGTCGGTCTTTTCGGGATCGGGTCCGCCTTCCTTGACGGTGGAAGTCCTGCCGAGCTCGATATCGTCAAACGGCATCGCGCCTTGGGTGGGGAGCATCTTCTCCCACCATTCGTTGACCTCGGGGACCTTACTAAAGAAGCGGTGTCCGCCCATATCCATACGGTTGCCCTTGTAGTTGACGGTTCTTGAGATACCGCCGAAGGTGTTCGACTCCTCGAAGACGATCACCTCAAAGTCGCTGCTTTTGTCAAGCAGCTCATACGCCGCCGTCAGTCCCGCGGGACCCGCGCCGATGATCAGTACTTTCTTCATTTTACATTTCCTCACTTTGGTATTTTCGCGTGAACATTAACACACATTTATACATTATATATAATACCAAACACTATATATAGTGTCAATTTACAATATTGTAACACACTATTTTGAAAAGAGAAGAGAGAAAAGAGAATAGTGATGGATACTCGCCTGCGGCTCGGACAATTATTGTGTCATTGCGAGCCCTTTAGGGCGTGGCAATCCCCTTCCTCTTGCAACCGGTAGTAATGACAAGGGGATTCTTCGGTCGCGATGCTCCCTCTGAATGACAAAACACCAATCGGGTGCGGGCAGCGCCCGCCCTTTTCTTTTCTCTCTTCTCTCTTCTCTAAAAAAAGAAGCCCTCCGAAGAGAGCTTCTTGCGTTGCTATTCGATTATGCTTTGCCTACAGATCCGAAGATCTCCATCTTCTCTTTGACCTTTGCCTTGATCGCTTCGGTGCCGGGAGCGAGGAGCTTTCTGGGGTCGAAGCCCTTGCCCTGTCTGTCTTTACCCGCTTCGATGTAGGCTCTGGTAGCCTCAGCGAAAACGAGCTGGCATTCGGTGTTGACGTTGATCTTACTAACACCCAGGGAGATCGCCTTCTGGATCATATCATCCGGGATACCGGTGCCGCCGTGGAGTACGAGAGGCATTGCGCCTGTCTTCTCCTGGATCGCATCGAGAGTTTCGAAGGAGAGACCCGGCCAGTTCTCGGGATATACGCCGTGGATGTTGCCGATACCTGCCGCAAGCATGGTAACGCCGAGATCGGCGATCATCTTGCACTCATCGGGATCCGCGCATTCGCCCATACCGACAACGCCGTCTTCCTCGCCGCCGATGGAGCCGACTTCCGCCTCGATGGAGAGACCCAGCTCGTTGCAGATGCCTACGAGCTCTTTGGTCTTCGCGAAGTTTTCTTCGATCGGATAGTGGGAGCCGTCGAACATGATCGACGAGAAGCCTGCCTCGATGCACTTCTTGGCGCCTTCATAGGAGCCGTGGTCGAGGTGAAGCGCTACCGGAACGGTGATGCCGAGTTCTTCGATCATACCGTTGACCATACCGACGACGGTCTTGTAGCCGCACATATACTTGCCCGCGCCTTCGGATACGCCGAGGATAACGGGGGACTTGAGCTCTTCTGCCGTGAGCAGGATCGCCTTGGTCCATTCAAGGTTGTTGATGTTGAACTGACCTACCGCATAGTGACCGGCTTTCGCCTTGGTGAGCATTTCTTTTGCGTTTACTAATGGCATAAGTTAGCCTCCTTTAATAAAGATTCAGAACGTTCTAAATGAAGATGCTTCATTCACAGTAATTATATCACAATTTTGTTACCGAATCAATGTACAAAAGCGTAGAAATTAGGGAATTTAATTATATACCTTGCACAAACGCAGAATTAAGGTTATAATAGAAGAAATCATGTGAAAGGGGCGTTTCATAATGCCGTATATCAACGCAAGACTGACGTCTGCCGTATCTAAGGAAGACGAGATTATCTTAAAAGCAAAGCTCGGAGAAGCCATCACTCTTTTAGGGAAAGGCGAAGCCTATTTGATGGTGGAGATCTGTGATAACTGCCGTCTGTATTTCGGCGGCAAAAACGACGCGGACATCGCCTATTTTGAAGTCAAGCTTTTGGGCAAAGCAAGAAGAGAACAGTATGAGTCGCTGACCGCTAAGATCTGCGAGATCGTTTCTGAGATGTTCGGTATCTCCGGCGACAAGGTCTATGTCAAGTTCGAAGAGGTTGAGAACTGGGGATTCAACGGGTTTTTATTTTAGCAAATACCGAACAGTCATTGCGAGGAAGCGAAGCGACCGCGGCAATCCCCTTCTTCCTGCAACCGGTAGTAATGACAAGGGGATTCTCACGTCGCAGGCGTTTGCCTGCTCCTCAGAATGACATTTATAAAGAGGTAATCTATGAAAAGTTATCGCAAGGAACTGTGGTTTGAGATACCGCAGAGAAGAAAAATCGTCAACCTTACCCGCGACGTTCAGAAAGCGATCGACGAGAGCGGGATCAAGGAAGGTCTGGTGCTGGTCAACGCGATGAACATCACCGCCTCGGTCTTTATCAACGACGATGAAGCGGGACTGCACCGCGACTATGAACGCTGGCTTGAGAAGCTCGCTCCCGAGAAGCCCTACAGCCAGTATGACCACAACGGCTTTGAAGACAACGCCGACGCTCACCTCAAGCGCACCGTGATGGGCCGCGAGGTCGTCTGTGCGATCACCAAAGGTCAGCTCGATTTCGGCACATGGGAGCAGATCTTCTACTATGAGCTCGACGGTTACAGAAGAAAGCACGCGCTGATCAAGATTATCGGAGAATAGTTTATTATTTGTCATTGCGAGCCCCTTAAGGGGCGTGGCAATCCCCTTCCGTTTACTACCGTTTGTTTAGAGAACGACAGTAGGAAAAAGGGGATTCTCACGGTCGCTTTGCTCCCTCAGAATGACAGTTGAAAAAACGGAGGTATACATATGAAAATTGTTGTACTTGCCGGAGGAATCTCCTCCGAGCGTGACGTATCGATCCTGTCCGGATCCCGCGTTGCTGCGGCGCTGCGCGCCAAAGGGCACAAGGTGGTCACCATCGATCCGTACATGGGGTATGAAATGCCGCTTGACAGCGTTGAGAAGCTGTTTGAAGAAAACTATGACTTTACTTCCAATGTCAAAATAAAGAAGAAAGCGCCTAACATCGAGGCGGTGAAGAAGAGCCGCAAGAACAAGTCGAACGTATACTTCGGCGATCATGTGCTGGATATCTGCCGCGCGGCGGATATCACCTTCCTCGGCCTTCACGGCGGCGAGGGAGAGGACGGTTCCATCCAGGCGGCGCTCGCGCTGCACGGGATCAAATATACCGGCTCCGACATGCTCGGCGCGGCGATCGCGATGCATAAAGGCGTCACCAAGGGCGTTTTCCTCAACTCCAACGTACCTACCCCCAAGAGCAGACTCTTCAAGCGCAATTATCTGCATGAGGGATATCTCGAGAGCTGGACTTCCTTCCCCTGTGTCGTCAAGCCCTGTTCTGCGGGATCTTCCGTAGGCGTCCAGATCGTTCCCGACCGTGATTCGTTTGTCGCGGCGATGGCGGCGGCGTTTGGGTATGACGACGACGTACTGGTTGAGGAGTATATCTCCGGCAGAGAGTTCTCCGTCGGTATTATAGGCGGCAAAGCCCTTCCCGTCATCGAGATAATCCCCAAGCAGGGATGGTATGACTATAAGAATAAATATCAGGCGGGCGCGACAGAAGAGATCTGTCCCGCCAAGCTCGACAAGAGGATCACGAAGAGAATGCAGCTCGAAGCGGAGCACGCCTTTGAGGTACTCAGGCTTAAGGTCTACGGCAGAGTGGACTTCCTGCTCGGCAGAAACAACAAGCTCTACTGTTTAGAGGCGAATACCCTGCCCGGCATGACCCCGATGTCCCTGCTCCCGCAGGAGGCAAAAGCCGCAGGCATCGAATACCCCGAGCTGTGCGAAATGATCATCGACCTGTCGCTGAAGAAGTAAGGATTATAACTGTCATTGCGAGGGCTTCAGCCCGTGGCAATCCCCTTCTTCCTGCAACCGGCAGGATTGACAAGGGGATTCTCACGTCGCAGGCGGTTGCCTGCTCCTCAGAATGACGTCAGAGGAAGAAACATGAAACCTATCACACTAAAAGAAGTTGCCGCAAGCTGTCAGGGTACGCTGTTCGGCGATGAAAATCTGAAAATCACATCTATCGTTACCGACTCGCGCAAGGCGGGGGAGGGTTCTCTCTTCGCGGCGATCAAGGGCGAACGCGTCGACGGTCACGATTTTATCCCCAAGGTAAAGGAGCAGGGCGCGGTCTGCGTTTTATGCGAGAAGAAGCCCGACGCGGATATCCCGTACATCCTGACGGATTCCACCGCGATCGCGCTCAAGGGTATCGCGCGCTACTACCGCTCGCTGTTTTCGATCCCCTTTGTCGGGATCACCGGCTCGGTCGGCAAGACCTCTACCAAAGAGCTGATCTACTCGGTACTCAAAGAGAAGTACAACACCCACAAGACGCAGGGCAACTTCAACAACGAGCTCGGCGTTCCGCTGACCCTCTTCGGTTTGGAGGAAAGTCACGAGGCGGCGGTGATCGAGATGGGTATCTCCGGCTTTACGGAGATGACAAGACTCTCCAAGATGGTCTGTCCCGATATCTCTGTCATCACCAACATCGGCTGCTGTCATCTGGAGAATCTCAAAGACCGCGACGGCGTGCTCAAAGCGAAGACCGAGATGTTTCAGTATCTCAAAGAGGACGGTCATATCGTGCTGTGCGGCGATGATGACAAGCTCTCCACGATCAAAGAGTACAACGGTATCAAGCCGATCTTCTACGGCATCGACACCGACAGAGAATATTACGCCGAGGACATTGAGGATAACCTGCTCTCGGGCATCGACTGCGTCCTCTGCCACGGCAATGTGAAAATCCCTGTGCACATTCCCGCGCCCGGCAGGCATATGGTGGAGAACGCTCTTGCCGCGTTTGCGGTAGGCGAGCTTTTGGGACTTACTCCCGATGAGATCAAACGGGGCGTCGAGAGTTTCAAGAACGTCGGATCCCGCAACAATATCATCGACAACGGCAGTTATATCGTGATCGACGACTGCTATAACGCGAACCCCACCTCGGTCAAGGCGGGGCTTGATACCCTCGCTCCCGTTAAGGGCAGGACCGTAGCGGTATTAGGCGATATGAAGGAGCTCGGAACAGATGAGATCTCGCTCCACTTTGAGGTCGGCAGGTATGCGAAGGAGAAGGGCATCAACCTTTTGATCGCGGCGGGACCTCTCGCAAAGTCGTTAGCCGAAGGCTACGGCGACGGCGCGGTTTATTATGAGACCGTTGACCTCGCCTGCGAGAAGATCAAAGACCTTATCCAACCGGATGACACCGTTCTTGTCAAGGCAAGCCACAGTATGCATTTTGAAAAGATCGTTGAAGCGCTGAAATAACACCGTAGGGAACGGTCTTGACCGTTTTGAAACGTCGATATTATTGCAACGTATAGTGTCATCCCGAGCGCAGCGAGGGATCTTAAGATTTTTCACTTCGTTCAGAATGACAATAGGTCACTCCCCTCGGTCGGACAATATGTATGTCCCCTCCGTCATTCTTCGGATGACACCTCCCCTAAGCGATAGGGGAGGCTTTGCGGAAGGGTCAAGACCCTTCCCTACCATAATCACTCTGCACTGAAAAAAGGAGCGTTCACATGAAAAAGGTCCTCGCCGTTATGGTGATATTGACACTGATATTCTCCGCAGTATCTTTCACAGCCTTTGCTGAGGAAACAGACCTCGCCGAATCCGCCGCGGGGTACATCCCGCCGCACCCCTATTACAGTTCCGGTGAGATCAAAGGTACCACAGGCGGCGGCACCAAGGCGGATCCCATCATCGTCGACACCTTTGAAGAGCTGAGAAAGGCGCTGGAGTTTCCGATTGACGGTCTGTATATCCGCTGTGATACCTGCGTGAATAATCATCCGAGCGGGTATATCTCTCCTTCCACTCAGCACGCAAGCGGTTTCAGTTATTCCTCGATCGAGGTAAGATACGATAAAAACCTGACGCTCAACGCCAACCTTGACTGTCGCTCCTCCAGTGTTGAACAGCCTTTTCTTGATGCGCTGATCTCAGTTATGGCGTATCTGAAAGTCGACGGAAGCGGCAGCATCGCGGGCACGTTTTCGGCGCTGTCAGCCACCCGCAATGCGGTCTTTTCGGTATATGCTCCCGGCGTTTTGGAGCTGAGTGGCGTTTCTGTCATGGGCGCCCAGAGGGAAAACGGTATGACATATCCCGCCTATGCCAGAGCGGTGTATGTCAACAGCGGTACCGCCGTATTCAACTCAGGCAGCTATAAGGGCGTCGGTTACAAAAGTGATAACTCGACATGGGGTGATGCTCCTGAATCCGCGGTGATTGTCCAAAGCGGCGCTCACGCGATCGTCAACGGCGGAACATTCCAATGTACAAACGCGGCAAAGAATTTCGGCATTTCAATGGGTAAAACCGCCGATGTGATCCTCGCCGGCGGTACCTTCTACGGCATCATGTCCGACGAGAAAGTTCTCTCGACCTTTTTGAAATCGAATTTCGCGTATAAAAGGGTATCGGGCGGCGCCACCTACAACGCCTCCTCCGTGAAACAAACGATGGAGACGCTTCGCGTGGATTATACCGGCAGCGGTCTCAGACCGACACAGTCGCTTACCACCAAGCAGATCCCGATGAGCGTGGGATATGAGTATCTGCATTTTACCCCGCCCGATGACAACACATGGTATAACAGTCCGCTTCTGTATTCTATCGACGGCGGCGATCACGATGAGGTAGGCAGCGCCTGTTATCTGGATTTTGCCGGTTCAGAGGCTCAGGCGTACGACCTGTATGATAGCTATGATCAGTTGATGAAGCAGTTTTCGTATTGCTCGTTCTCTTCGGACTACAAGCCGATCCGGGTCAGCTTCTACCTGACGGCAGATGAGAACCGTATTTTCAGCGCAAGCAGTTATATTTATATCAACGGCAAGAGAGCCGACCTGCAAATCCTGGGCGGTAAGCGGGCGATCGCGTCTGTCACACTGACCTATACCGACAGTGATCTGGTGGTGGATAACATCGCATTAAAAGGCTCGTTTTCCCCGGCTGCCGGACTATCCGCCAACAGCTTCAACGGTAAGCTGGATCAATCTGTCAACTGTGACGACGGCAAGTGTGAGGTAACGAACAGCTGGATCGGTGAAAGCGGGAGATTTGACGACCGCTATACCGGAACTCTCGTCGCGGGAAATACCTACTATATGTGGTTTGAGGTCAAGGTCTATCATCCGAATATTTACGGCGTAGATCTGACCTACAGCTTCTATGACAGCACAGGCAAGTCCAATCCGAGCAGCTACAACAAGAACTACGGTTCGCTGATGGGAGAGGGCGGTTCGGTCAGGGTTTCCGTGCCCTTTATCGTGCCTGCCCAGAACGCGGGATGTATGATCCGCGGCACGGTGACAAGTTATCTGAGCTCGTCCGATACCGTGACCGTTCAGCTTTTGCAGGGAACTACAGTCAAAAAATCCGCAACGGTAACCGGCAATACCGCGAGCTATTCTATCACAAACGTTCCCGCGGGAACTTACACCCTGAGGGTTACGAAGAAGAATCATGTCGATCGGGACTACACCGTCGTGATCAACGGTGATAAGACCCAGAACGTGACGATCAACCCGCTCGGCGATGTGAATCTCAACGGAGTTGTCGACATCAAAGACGTCAACGCGCTGTACAAACACGTGATGGAGACGAAGAAGATCACCGATACCTACGCGCTCAAATGCAGCGACGTCGCAAAAGATTTCGGCGCAGTCGACATCAAAGACGTCAACGCGCTCTATAAGCACGTGATGGAGACGAAAGTTCTGTATTAATTTAACACCGTAGGGCGGGGGACAAGCTCGAGCCGAAACGTTGATATTATCGCGATGCTTTACGCGAAGCAAAACAAACGTCAAATATGCTTCGCAAATATTATTGATTTGGCATAAGACTCTCGGCGGGAGCAAGCCCCCGCCCTACATCCCATATCAACCGGTATTATTGACATGGGGATTCTTCGCTTCGCTCTGAATGACAATTACTGTGCACTGTGCACTCTGCACTCTATTCAAAACAGGAGTTTCGATATGAAATTTATCTCGTGGAATGTCAACGGCCTGCGCGCCGTGGTGAATAAAGGCTTCAAGGAGACGTTCGAGTCGCTCGACGCGGATTTCTTCTGCCTGCAGGAGACCAAACTGCAGCAGGGGCAGATCGATCTGTCCTTTGACGGCTATGAGAGCTACTGGAATTACGCCGAGAAGAAAGGCTATTCCGGCACCGCGATCTTTACGAAGCACAAGCCGCTGTCGGTATCTTACGGACTCGGTATCGAAGAGCACGATCACGAGGGCAGGGTCATCACGCTGGAATATGACGGCTTTTATCTCGTCACCGTCTATACGCCCAACTCACAGGATGGGCTCAAACGCCTCGACTACCGCATGCAGTGGGAGGATGACTTTCTCTCCTATATCCGGTCCCTTGATGAGAAGAAACCGGTGATCTTCTGCGGTGATCTCAACGTTGCGCACAAGGAGATCGACCTCAAGAACCCATCCTCCAACCGCAAGAACGCCGGCTTTACCGATGAGGAGAGAGCGAAGATGACGACCGTTCTGTCTTCCGGCTTTGCCGATTCCTTCCGTCTGCTCTATCCCGATCTGACGGGTGTCTATTCGTGGTGGAGCTACCGCTTCAACGCGAGGAAGAACAACGCCGGCTGGCGTATCGACTACTTCATCGTTTCCGACAGGATCAAGGACCAGATCAAAGACGCGAAGATCCACACCGATATCTTCGGCTCCGACCACTGCCCCGTAGAGCTGGATATCGAAGTGTAAACCATACATAATGAACATCCCTCACGCATATAATTCTGATATCATCGGAATTATGCGGAGGGATTTTTTATGATCACGGCTGTGGAAATAGAGGATAAAAAACGAAAAGGACTGTTCTCATTCATCCCGTTTCGGACAAATAAGATCCGCGTGGAGCATCTTTACTGCGACCGTGCGGCGATCAAGTGCGTCACCTATGAGAAGTACCGCAAAGAGGTCAACTGGGGCGTGCTGGATCGCTTTATCAAGGCGCAGCGCAATCATCTTCTGTGCAGAGAAGACTTGATCCTGCCCGAGGAGGGGTATAGGCGCTTTGAGAGCTTTGAGCTGTCCGGCAGAATGGCGGAGAACGCCGCCCTCTATGCCCTCGAACATGCCGAGAGAAAGGATCTGTATGTTGCGGTTCTGGACGATCTCGGAGAGAGCGTCGGGCTGTCGCGCTGGCTGCTCGACTATTCGGATCGCGTGACGGTGATCACCGAGAACACCTCCCTGTATCTTGACGAAGCTTCCCTGCTGCTCGAAGAAAAAGGCGCGGTGCTGCGGGTGACCAGAAGCCATGCGCCCCTGTACGACGCTGATCTGATCATCTCCCGCGCAAAAATCACCGATCCGATAGAGGTAAAGGTTGACGCGGTAATCTTCACTTCGCAGAAACCCTCCGTCGAGCTGCCCTGTCGGGTGATCTACGAATACTTCTTTGATTTGCCGGAGAAGTTTGAGAACATCCGTCCCGCCTTTTTGGAGCCGATGTATTTTGCTTCGGCGCTGTATACGATGGCGAACACATACGAGCTGGGCGCGGAGCTGTTTCGCTATTGCCGCGACTGTAGCAGCGTACATACCCGAAGCTCCGTCAAAGATTTTTTCAAAACGGCGCGCTGATTTCTTGACATTGACACATTAACGTTATATAATAACTAATTGTATGCGAAAACCCAGAACATATCAGTTGAAAGGAAAGAAAAAACTATGGCTATCAAACCGATTATGCTTACCGCCGAGGGTCTCAAACAACTGGAAGAGGAACTCGATTATTTAAAGGGAGAAAGAAGAAAAGAAATCGCGGAGAAGATCAAGGTGGCGCGTTCCTACGGCGACCTTTCCGAAAACTCCGAATACGATGACGCGAAGAACGAACAGGCTATTTTAGAGGCGAGGATCGTCACCATCGAGGCTACCTTAAAGAACGCCGTTCTGATCGATGAGGACAACATCTCCAACGAGCATATCCACATCGGCTCTCTCGTAAAGATCGAGAACCTCAACAACTCCAAAGTTGCTGAGTATCGCATCGTCGGCTCCAACGAGTCTAACCCCAGAGAGGGCAAGATCTCCGATGAGTCTCCGATCGGCAAGGGTCTGATCGGTCATTCTCTCGGCGACGTGGTCGTTGTAGAGACTCCTCTCGGCGAGGTCAACTTCAAGGTGCTGGAAATCTCAAAGTAAAACCAAGGTGAAAACAATGGAACAGTTACAAAACCTCAATGAAATTTTAAGACTGAGAAGAGAGAAACTCACCCTCCTGCAGGAAATGGGCAAGGATCCCTTCGTGATCACCAAGTTTGATCAGACACATCACAGCCTCGATATCAGAGAGAACTTTGAAGAGCTCGAGGGCAAGGTGGTATCCGTCGCGGGCAGAATGATGTTCAAGCGCGTAATGGGTAAGGCTTCTTTCTGTAATATTCAGGATCTCAAGGGTTCTATCCAGGCGTATGTCGCAAGAGACGCCGTCGGTGAGGAGTCGTACAGAGATTTTAAGAAATACGACGTCGGCGATATTATCGGTATCAAGGGCGAGGTCTTCAAGACCAGAACCGGCGAGATCTCCGTTCACGCGAGTGAAGTCACCCTGCTGTCGAAGTCTTTGCAGGTATTGCCTGAGAAGTATCACGGTCTGACCGATACCGACACCCGTTATCGCCAGAGATATACCGACCTGATCATGAACTCCGACGTTAAGGAAACTTTCGTCAAGCGTTCCAAGATCATTTCCGCCATCCGCCGTTTCTTAGACGACAAGGGCTTTATGGAGGTGGAGACTCCGATGCTGGTGTCCAACGCCGGTGGTGCCGCGGCTCGTCCCTTCGAGACCCATTTCAACGCGCTCGACGAGGATCTCAAGCTCAGGATCTCTCTGGAACTGTACTTAAAGCGCCTGATCGTCGGCGGTCTCGAGAAGGTCTACGAGATCGGCAGAGTCTTCCGCAACGAAGGTCTCGACACCCGTCACAACCCCGAGTTCACCCTGATGGAGCTCTATCAGGCATATACCGACTACCACGGCATGATGGATCTCACCGAAGAGATGTACCGTTATGTTGCGAAGACCGTCAACGGGAGTGAGCAGGTGGTCTACGGTGAGCACACGATTGACTTTGAGAAGCCCTTTGCCCGCATCACCATGGTAGACGCCGTCAAGCAGTACGCGGGCGTCGACTGGAACGAGATCCATACACTGGCAGAAGCCCGCGCAGCCGCGGACAAGCTCCATGTGGAATATGAAGAAAGACATCAGAAGGGCGAGATCCTCTCGCTGATCTTCGAAGAATATGTCGAAGAGCATCTGATCCAGCCTACTTTCGTGATGGATCACCCGATCGAGATCTCTCCGCTGACCAAGAAGAAACCCGACAACCCCGAGTATGTCGAGCGTTTCGAGATGTTCATCAACGGTTGGGAGATGGCGAACGCCTATTCTGAGCTCAACGATCCGATCGACCAGCGCGAACGCTTCAAAGCGCAGGAGGCGCAGCTCGCCAAGGGTGACGAAGAAGCGAACACCACCGACGAGGACTTCCTCAACGCTTTAGAGATCGGTATGCCTCCCACAGGCGGCATCGGCTACGGTATCGACCGCCTCGTGATGATCATGACCGACTCCCCTGCGATCAGAGATGTGTTGCTCTTCCCTACCCTCAAGGGGACAGGAAAATAGCTCAATATAAGTCAATAAATGTAAATATTTGTGCAGAAGCAGACCAAAATCACACATTTTGGTCTGCTTTTTTCAATGCAACTCGTTATATTTCGATAAAAGTCAATACAAAATTCACTTTAAGCTTGTTTATTATTTTCCTTAAAATACCTTTTTTCAGATAAACCAAGACGTACTTCATTGTAAAACACAGAGATACATTGAAGTAAAAAAGTCAACACATAATTTGCTTTAACCGGTCGGAGTTTTTGATGGACAAAACGGGATCGTTTTGATATAATTTCAGTATGATTAAACTGCAAATAAAGGTGATCATATGAAACGAAAAACAGCAAAAGAAATTCTCGTCGAGTCTTTTCGGGAGCTGGCGGAGAATAAAAATATTGACAAGATTACGGTCAGGGATATTACCGAGAACTGCGGCTATTCCTCGGCGACCTTTTACCGACAGTTCAAGGATAAATACGACCTGATTGTGTGGGATCATTCGCAGCGAGTAGCCGAGGTGATGAACCAAATCGGGAAAAACGATTATCCGTGGAACCGAACGCTGTTTGATGGCGCGAAAGACTTTCAAAACAACAAAGAGTACCTCTATAATTTGCTCAGGCATACAAGCGGACAGGATTCCTTTATCCGCAATATGACCGAGATAAATTACAATGCTTTAAAGAAGCAGGTTTTGCAGTCGGAAAGAATCAGTGAGCTCGATGAGAAAACGGATATGTATATCCGCCTCTACTGTCAGGGAACCGTCGCGCTGACCTGCGACTGGATCCTCGGCAGGTATTCCGTTACACCCGAAGAACTTGCAGAGGTTTACGAAAAATCTCTGCCCGAACCGCTGAAAGAATATCTCTACTGAACGAGAGAATCAATGCAAAAATTCTCATAATGAGAAAATCATAAAACATTGTGAATTGAAAAACCTCCGGATTTCTGTACAATAATAATTGAAGGTTGCGCACAACAATGAAGCGCACGATATTGTACTGAACGGAGGTTTTTATTATGACAAAAATTGAACTGTTAAAGGCGTTTGCAAAGGGCTGGTTCGGTAACTCTCAGCAGCATTCTATCCACGCTCAGCTTCTGAAAGCCCGCGGACTGAATAAACTGAGCGACATGATTATGGCTGAATCCGACGAGGAATGGGCAGAGGCTAAGAAAGTGAACGCAAGACTTATAGAGCTTGGAGAAACACCTGTTGTCGAGATTGAGGCTTATCCCGTTATCACTGATATCAAGGAAATGCTTGAGTATGATTGCAAGGACGCAGCCGAAGCTCTGCCGATGATGTCAAAATCTCTTGCTATGTTCGACGACGACTATGTTACAAGACATATGATCGAAGAATTTATTATCGACGAGCAGGAGCACTATAATTGGGTAAAAGGTCATCTCTGCCTGATCGAGCAGATCGGTATCGAAAACTATATGATCGAGATGCTTGGCGACTGATTATGAGCGAAAAAGAACAGATTCTTGAAGCGATGAAAAAAGCAGGCGTTCCCTTGAACGCAGGCAAGGTTGCGGAACTGACAGGTCTCGACCGCAAGGTTGTTGACAAGGCTTTCGCCGCTATGAAGAAAGAAGGCATTATCGTATCTCCCGTAAGGTGCAAGTGGGAGCCTGCCGAGAAATAAATGTTAAGATTAAGGCTGCCGATTTCGACAGCCTTATTTTGAAATTATGAGGTGATTATTATCAATAATTATGATGACATCAAACTCGATAATCAGCTCTGTTTTCCGCTGTATGCCTGTGCTAAAGAGGTTGTAAGACAGTACAGAAAGCCGCTTGAAGCATTGAATCTAACTTATACGCAGTACATTGTGATGATGGTGCTGTGGGAGTTTGGCAGTATGACAGAGGGCGAGGTTGGTAAAAAGGTACGCCTCGATTCGGGGACGCTTGCGCCGCTGTTAAAGCGCCTTGAAAAACAGGGCTATATCAACCGTACCCGTCCCGAATTTAACGAGAACAAGTTGATGATTTCGCTTACCGAACAGGGTGAAGTTTTAAAGGAAAAGGCGGTATTCGTCCCGCAGATGATGGACGGATGTATACCCCTTTCAAGCGAGGAATTAACTGTACTGAAAAAACTGCTGGACAAGGCGCTTATCAATATGGCATAATATTTGTAACAGGATTAAAGGAGGCTTTGCTATGATTATTAAAGCAGTAAAATTCAGGAAAGACGGATTCTACACCCAGCCCTTTGCCTTTGGCGGCGAAGAAGGCACGGAGAAATTTGACAAAAATATCCGCTATCGCGGCAGCTTGCAGAATTACCTAATTGACACTGGCGATGAGGTGATTCTGGTAGACACGGGAATCCCTGCAGGAACACCCGAGGAAGTCCCCGATGAGAATAGCATACTGTACACCGGTAAAGACATCAGCAGCTATATGGAAGCGCTGGCGAACCTCGGCTACAAGCCTGAGCAGGTCACAAAAATCCTGCTCACGCATAAGCACTCCGACCATTCCGGCGAGTTAAAATCTTTCCCGAACGCTCAGATTTTTGTCAACGAGGAAGAACTGGGTGCTGCCGAATTGCAGGGTATTCCGAATCTTGTACCCGTCAGCTTCACCGACGGCGCGTACAAAAACTTCCCCGAAAGTCAGAAGATCGGGGACGGCGTTTATTTCATCAAGGCAAAAGGTCACACCAACGGCAACAGCCTTGTCGTCGCGGAAGACGACGGTCTGTTTTATATGTTCCAAGCCGACATTACCTATGTTGACGAGGCACTGTATGAGAACAAGCTCTCTGTCGTATTCGACGACCTTCCAGCGGCGCGTGAAACGCTCGATCGTGTGCGTGAGTTTGTCAGCAAGCACCCGACCGTTTATATGGGAACGCATACGCCTCAGGGCTATGAAAACCTCGAAGCAAAGCTCGTGATGGATTTGGATAATCCAGTTGAAACTGTACTTGCCGAGGTTGATTTCACCGAACAGAAAGCTACAGGAATTTATGTCTGCTCTATCTGCGGATATGTCTACGACCCCGCTGAGAATGACGGCGTTGCCTTTGAGGATTTACCCGATGTCTGGCGCTGCCCTCGCTGCAAACAGCCGAAGGAAAAATTCAACAAGGCGTAATATGTATAAGCTCCGAGCTGAAAAACTCGGAGCTTTTCAAAGGCCGAAACAAATGATATTGTATAGTATTTTCGGGGCGTTAGGTTATGCACAACATATTGAACCCGTGGTACTGCTGCAAGAAGTGTGAACAGTCCAAATAATAGTATCAGTTACTTACCTTACGCCACTTACGCCAAAACTTACGCCAAACAGAACAACACTTATGGAGACTTATAAACACTTATGGAAAGCGGCAAAAGTGCAAAGTGCGTAAATAACAGGTTATGGAGACTTATGGAAGGTTTTTTCCGAGACGTACCGAAAATTCCCACAATGAAATCCTTAGATAAGTAACACCCCAAAACCCCAGTGTTTATGCGGGTTTCGAGAGTTGCGATGTCTCGGATTTACGCCATTTACGCCAAACTTACGCCAAACGGTGCAGAAAGTTGTGCAGAGCGTAATCAATCGCATATTTTAATGAATTTGACCTTGATGGATTTGTTTTCATCAAGGTCTTTTTTTGTTTGAAGGATAGACAAAATCAGGCTGAAATGATATAATTATAGAAAGATAAATCGGAATTTACGGAGGAATAAATGGAACAGAAACTATTTACGGAATTGCGCACGCTTTATACAACAACAAAAGAAGCTCCTGCCGAAATCCGGATCAGGATCCGGATGTGCGACCTGATCGATCCCGAGATCCTTCGTCGCGCCGTGGATACGACGATGGAAAGATACCCGTATTTTTGCGTTGAGCTGCAGAAAAAGGAAGGTGGTTTTGTATATGCCGAAAACCATCGTCCCGTTGTTATCAGCGATTCGCTTCACGGAGCAGAACTTAATTCAGAGGAAACAAATTACCATATGATCGCTTTTTGTTGGCAGGACAATATGATCATTTTAGATGTGTTCCATGGTCTTACCGACGGCACCGGAGCCTATGAAGTGGTGAGAACGCTTCTTTATTACTATTGCTCCGAACGCTACAACGTTAGCCTGAAAGAGGACGGTATCCGTCTTGTCGGAGACGAGATCTCCGCAGAGGAGTGGATCGATCCTGTGGTCAGCAGAACAGATCTTCCGACCCCTAAGCAAAATGAGCTTATGTCTGATGCACTGAATGTTATCACAACGGCAGGTCTTGAAGAGGATCGCCGGCATACCGTGTACAGCGTCGCTATCTCCGAAAAAGAATTTATGAGATTTAATCTTGATAATGACGGCAGTCCCGGAACGATGGTCGCATTGTTACTCAGCAGGGCGATCGCAAAATTATTTCCGGAGTCGGAGAACGCCATTCGTGTTGCTCTGTGCGTAAATCAGAGAAAGGCGCTCAATGCTCCGCTTGCTCATCAAAGCTTGGTTGGCGGAGTTATGCTTGAGTATAAGGACAAGCTGCGCGATTGGTCGCTGGAAATGCAGGGTACGGCATACCGGGGAATGGTTTTTGCTCAAACTCAGGAGGAAAATGTGCTGAGAGGTATTGCCTCTTTCAAGGGCGTCAACGGTATGCTTCTCACCAAAGAAAGCGATCAGGAAAGGATCGGGGTAGCGTCCTATATCAATTCGCTTGCCGGCAAGCTCACCACAGCAACGGTAAGCTATGTCGGAAAAGCGGACTATAAAGAAGCGGAGCAATATATCCGCGATTTCCGGTTGTGGACGTCACCCATGGGTAACAATCTTCTTGTTGAAATATCTGCTGTAAACGGACGATTCACCCTTGATTTTTTGCAGTCATTTTCAAGTCCCGTTATTGTAAACGCTTTCCTGAAAGAGCTGGATGAAAACGGGATCATATATGATCTTCAGGATGTAAATGAGTTGGAGCTTCCGAACATCAAGCTTCCTTGGACGATGTAACAAATTCTGATTTACAGCATTAATCTATACTATAGCAGGCAGCCTTATGTGAGGTTGCCTGATTTTTTTTGCCCAAGAACGAATCGCAAACTTCGATTTTCTCCTGTTTCTCATATAATATAGGTAAGATAAACAATCGCATATTTTAATGAATTTGACCTTGATGGATTCGTTTTCATCAAGGTCTTTTTTGTTTGACGGATAGACAAATTCAGGCTGAAATGATATAATAATAAAAAGAATAATCGTCATTTGCAGAGAAGCAAATATGCTTTTGGGGGACGCATAATGGAAAAAACTTTTATTGAGATGAAGCTCTTTCAGGTAAAACCCGATATATACGAGCAGTTTGAAGCAAAGATTGAGGAAATGTCCTCAAATCAGCTTCAATGCGAAGGCTGCATATCTCTCAAGTATTTTAAGAGATTTTATACCATAGACGGAATCGAACTTGGTGAGCCGCCAAGAGAGTTAACTAAGATTGTAAAGTGCGTAAAATACTACTCATATTGGGAGTTTGATACAAAAGAAAACTATGGGCAGGCTATAAAAATCTTTTTCGAGAACTATAATAAAGATTTGCGAAAACTGCTGATTGCCCCTTTTGATATTAATTTGGGCTATTCAATTTAGGTGATTTGCAAATTCAGATTTATTACGGAGGTGCGCTATGACAGAGAAAGAAAAAATGCAGAAGCAAATGCTTTACGATGCTAATTATGACAAGGACTTGCTGATAGAAAGGAACAGAGCCAAAGACTTGTGTTATGAGTATAATCAGCTTCGCCCCTCTGACGAGAAAAATCAACAGGCAATAATGAAACGGTTACTCGGCAAAACAAAGGGAGCGTTTACGATAGTTGCTCCGTTTTGGTGCGACTATGGATACAATATCGAAATCGGCAAGAACTTTTTTGCAAATCACAATACCGTTATTCTGGACGGCGGTAAAGTAACATTTGGCGATAATGTATTTGTAGCTCCTGATTGCGGCTTCCACACAGCAGGTCATCCAATTGATTTTGAAAGAAGAAATCAGGGCTTGGAATATGCCTATCCAATTACTGTCGGTGACAACGTATGGATTGGCGCAGGTGTTCAGGTAATGCCGGGCGTTACAATCGGAAGTAATGTAGTAATCGGCGGCGGCAGTGTGGTAGTAAAAGATATACCCGATGATTCCGTTGCGGTTGGCAATCCCTGCAAGGTCATAAGGAAGATAACAGAAGAAGATAAGAAAAAATGTTTGGATAGATAGAACATTTTGAAACCCAGGCAGTCTTATATGAGGTTGCCTGTTTTTTTATGCCCTGAAACGAATCGCAAACTACGATTTTCTCCTGTTTCTTATATA
>CAZPOG010000004.1:0-1846 GCA_964588105.1 uncultured Ruminococcus sp.
ACGGCGCGATCGAATCATCCACGGGGAATGTGCACCTCGCGTTCAACTCCGCGTTTGTGGATACGCTGAGCATGCAGAACGAGATCTATACGAAGATGGAGAACAAGGGCTGGTATCAGACCAAGCCGGTCGATCAGCAGAAGATTACTGCGCTGAAGAACCAGTTCTCCCCCGTTCAGGGCTGATAATCAGAGAAGTAAAAGCGTCCCGATCATACCATCGGGACGTTTTTTATCATTTATTTACTTATTTTGCAGAGGTTCTATACGCTGATACACGAACGCTTCCAGAAACTCCGGAAACACATTGCGCCACATCACGGAGTTGTGTGTGCCTTCGTCATAAAAATGATATGCCATCTTCTCCTCGGGATAGCCCATATCTTTAAGACGCTCTACCATCTGCGTGGTCCAGTCGACCGTCCAGTCCATATCCGTCTCTACCCCGGGAGGGACGGCGGTTTCTTTTCCGCCCATGTAAAAATACAGGAAGGGAGAATTCTTGTCAAAGGTTTTCTGTTCCAGATACGCTCTCCATGTCGCGTCGTCATACTCCCAGAATGAAGGCGACAGCGCTCCTGCGGTACCGAACACATCGGGATACTCTACGGCGATATAAAACGCCTCGAGCCCGCCGAGGGATCCTCCGGCGACAGAGGTATGCAGCGCGTCGGTATATACGTTGTAGTGCTCCTGTACATAAGGCACCAGCGTGTCGGCGAAAAACGCGGCTAACTGGCTGCCGTTCATCGCGTCAAACTCATGTTTGCCGAACAATCTCTCGTCCTCCGACTCACCGATCTCGGGCACCAGCTCATAGTCTCTCGCGACAACATTCTCGACCGCTACGACGATCGCTTTCTTGCCCGTTGACGCGGTCATCACCTTGACCTGTTCACAGACCACCTCGCTGCCCTTGAGCTGCTGGCCGTCTCCGAAATAAGCCATTCGGTTGCCGTCGAGCACATAGACGGTGGCATACTTCTCAGAGGAAGACGGATCATAGTCGTCAGGCGTCCAGATATGAACGATCTTCTTATACTCTTCGTAGCCCGCGTCAAGCATTATGATGTCAAACTCGTTTTCATAGTTGATCTCTTCGCCTTCTTCGTAGGGCAAGAGATCATCCTCGGTCTTGTACCAGCCGTTGGTGCAGGGATTGAAGGCAAAGCCGTCTGTCTTCTTCTCATCGCCGTAGGTAACGTAAGCCATGTTGTAGAGAGAGGAGTCTCCCTCGCAGGAGAAGGTGTAAGAATCACCGTCCTCGCTGATCTTCTCCATCTCTACCTCTTCGCTCTCGCCGCTTGAAC
Source organism: uncultured Ruminococcus sp. (assembly GCA_964588105.1). GTDB lineage: Bacteria > Bacillota > Clostridia > Oscillospirales > Acutalibacteraceae > Ruminococcoides. The sequence continues at coordinate 1,310 of CAZPOG010000004.1, forward strand.
TGTTAAAAAAAGTCGCGGTCACCTTGTCGCTTTTGGTGCTGTCCTTAAAGTACAGGGTATGTACGCCGTTGTGCTGTTCTGCGCACGCCGCAAACAGCGCCGCGATCATCAAGAGTATCAGTATAGCCGACAGTATTCTTTTCATTTTCATCGATCCTTTGCTATGGTTTTGAAATCGATTACCCATCCATACGGATGTATCTTCACCCAAACAATAGTATAACACTAATAATGTGATATAGCAAGAGAGCCTATGGATTCTCTTACAATCATAAAATGCAACTGAGATAAAGAACAGGCAGGGAGCACCAAAACTTCCTGCCTAAATTGATGTAATCAGTTATACTATCGGCTTCTTGATTTTTGAGTCGAAATCAGGATAGCTTAATAAAAAAACAAACCCGAAGCTCTCCCCAATCGGGACAAGGTTCGGATTTGTACTGTTTGATGCAGGTAACAGGACTTGAACCTGCATGAAATTGCTTTCATACGGACCTGAACCGTACGCGTCTGCCAATTCCGCCATACCTGCAAATA
>CAZPOG010000004.1:1946-42393 GCA_964588105.1 uncultured Ruminococcus sp.
GGTCATCAGCTTGGTGATCTGCTCGCCGGCGATCTTGCCGATGGCGGCTTCGTGAACAAGGGAGCAGTCCACATCGTTCGCTTCCAGCGCCGGAACCGCTAAGATCCTGCCGCTGTCCATGATGATCGAATCGCACTCGGTGTGACCTTTGCAGGGAGCGTTGCCGACAATCTTCAAATCGAGTTTCTGATAGGAATTGTCCCTTGCAACGCCGCGGGAGACGACGTCCGCGGAACTGTCCTTACCGTTTAAGTTGACGGTATAGACGGAATACGCCTGCTGGATTTCATGGGTCATCAGACGCTCTCTGACAATCAGCTTGGCGCCTTCTTTAAGATCGGCGACGGTGGTGCGGGTGGTGTCATCCACGCCTTTGATCTGCACCATCTCCATCTCGACGGCGCTGTTCTCTTCCATATATACTTCAGTGACGGGGTTGAGGATACGCTTGCCCGTGCCCTTGCCGGAACCGTAGTGCTTCTCTACATATTTTACCTTGGCGTTCTTGCCGACATAAAAGCGATGGATACCGTCGTGCTGAGAATCATGCGCGCCGCAGTTGTCGATACCGCAGCCTGCGACGATCATGACGTCGGCGTTGTCGCCGATGAAGAAGTCGTTGTAGACCTTCTCTTTGATACCGCTCTCGGAGATCACCACGGGGATATGCACCTGCTCGTCCTTGGTGCCGGGCTTGATGAAAATATCAATACCGCTGATTCCCTCTTTGGAGACGATCTCGATATTCTTGCTGGACTGCCTGAGCACCGACTGGGAGTTGGAACGGATATTAAACGCGCCGGTCGGGATATCCTTCATATCAGCGACTTCGTTGAGCAGGAACTTCTCTGTCTGTGATAAATTTAACATTGCTCTACCCCCTGACTCACGCCCCAGCATTCTTTGACTGCGGAGGATGTGCCTACCAGATCGGGAAGCACCTCTTCCCTCTCGCCCTGACGGATCAGCTCGCCGTCTCTGAGGACGATGATCTCGTCGGCGATATTCAATATCCTCTCCTGATGGGAGATGATCAGGATAGATCTGTCCTTGATCTCATCTCTCTGCTTTTTGAACACGTCGATCAGGTTGTTAAAACTCCACAGATCGATGCCCGCCTCCGGCTCATCGAAAACGGTCAGGAGGGATTTTCTCGCGAGAACGGTCGCGATCTCGATACGCTTGAGCTCGCCGCCGGAGAGACTCGCGTTGACTTCTCTGTCAATGTATTCTCTCGCACACAGACCTACCTGTGAGAGGTAGACGCATGCCTGCGCCGCGGTGAGCTTCTTTCCCGAAGCAAGGCGGATCAAATCCAGCACACGGATGCCCTTGAAGCGGACAGGCTGCTGAAACGCAAAGGCAATGCCTTTGTTCGCGCGTTCGGTCACGGACAGGGTTGTGATATCCTCGCCGCAGAATTCTATCGTGCCCTCAGTCGGACGCTCGATACCCGCGATCAGCTTCGCGAGCGTCGACTTGCCGCCGCCGTTGGGGCCGGTTATCACAAAGAGCTTCCCGTCGGGGATCTCTAAACTGATATGATTGATGATTTCTTTCTCCTTGCCGTCGGCATCCACCCGAAACGACAGGTCCTTGATCTTGAGCATTGTTTATCTCCTTGGATTATGCGTTATCAACGGACAGTATAGCAGAAAATGTCGCATGTGTCCAGTTAATAATTCCTGATTCCTCATTCCTAATTCCTCATTTTTATTTGCGTTCCCCGTTAGCAAACTGCGCGTAGATCTCCTCGGGGATCATCGGGGAGCAGATCTCACGCATCAGCTCGTCCGAAATCGTGAAATCCTGCGCGTATTCTCTTCCGGCGCGTTCTAAAGCGTCCAGCCGCGGCGCGACGAACTGAGCCGCCTGCGGGATGTTGAACATCGGGCTTTCGGGAACCGTGATGATCGTGCTGTTCTCGGGGAATTTGAGCTCAAAGCTGCGTACTGCGCCCTCAAAGTTGTGCTTGGAGTTGGGATAGCCGCAGCCGCACATCATCAGATAGTGATGCTGTGAAAAGCCTTTCTGCGCCGTATGACCGTACTTGCCGTCGTCCTCACGCTTCATCGTCCAGCCGGAGAGCGGCATCAGCCTGTCCACTAAGTTCTTGAGCGCGGCAGGCATACCGTAGGAATACAATGGGAAATTGTAGATCACCAAATCGCTCGCGATATACTCCTCGAGGATCTCCTTCATGTCGTCATCGATCACACAGGAGCCTCCGTTGTACTTGCAGACAAAACAGCCGGTGCAGTATTCAATATGGCTGTCGATCACATGGAGGATCTTGATCTCGTTTTCACAAGCGGCATTCATCCCATCCAAAAACGCGCGAGTCATATGCATCGTGTCGCTCTTGTCGCGTTTGGGACTGCCGTTTAAGACCAGTACCTTCACCCTGTACCCTCCTTATTTTTTCACGATATTGACGTGGATATGAGAAAAATCTTGTTCTACCTCATCTTCGGTGCAAAAGCCTTTTGACGCGCCGCTGTAGGCTATCTTCTTTGACGCGAAGATCTGCGCCTTTTTCAGCGATGACAAGGCGTCCTTGTCTTTGGCGTAGAAATGCAGGAACGCAGAGAACAGCGCGTCTCCTGCGCCGACGGTGTTGACGATATTCTTGCACGGTACCACTTTCAAATGGTTTACCTTTCCGTTATCGCACAGCATCGCGCCTTGATCGCCCATACCGATCACGATCACCTGATTGTGATATCTTTCGTACAGCCTGCGAATGAACAGCTCGTGCGCCATGGGAATCTCCTCGTCGGAAAGGAAGAGAATATCCGCGTTCTCCATGAAGTCGCGGTTATATTCGTCGTCGACATCGGACAGCACGTGAACGTCGGTGGCGGTAAGGATACCCTCGCTTTTCGCCTTCTTGATCAGTTCACGGTTGAAATTGATATTGCACAGCGCGGCGATATCACAGGAAAGCGGTGTATCTACGGAAAGACTCTGCTCCTGGATATCCTTCAGATCACAGTAGATCCGGCGTCTGCCGGAAGGATCATACAGCACGACGGAAGCGGGCGTATTCTTCAGCTTCTTTTCGATATGCGATGTATCAAAGCCGATCACACCAAGCGCCTTTTCGATCCGCTCGGCTTCCGGATCGTTTCCCAGAAAGGAATAGAGCTCTACGGTATCGCCTAAGACGAAAAGCGCTTTGGCGATATTATAGCCCACGCCGCCGACGCCGGAGTTTACCCCGAAGAACGGATAGTCGATCGGGTAGTAGTTGATCGGGAATTCTTTGACCGCTACGGTCGTCTCGATGTTGAGTAATCCGGAAACCAGTATTTTCATATCCTCTCATCCTTTCAAAACATTACAGTTCTTCAATCAGGTGTATATAAAACTCACAAGCGTCAGACACCTTTTCGGGGCGACAGCGCTCGTTGGTCATATGCGCAAGCTTATACTCGCCGGGGCCGAAGCCGATGGTCGGGATCCCCATTGATACCGGCACAACGCCGTTGGTGCCGAAATCCCAGAAGTCATATTTCTCGGGAGCGTTGCCGAAGGTCTTTTCGTATGCCCTGTCACAGCATCGTGTCAGACAGTGATCTCTGCTAATGATCCACGGATCGTGCTCAGGCTCATAGACGAGCTCTTCTCCCGTCCAAGAGGTATGGATCAGCGTGCCTTTCTGCACCTGTGCGTCCTTGCCTTCTATCAGAGCGTTCAATTCCGCTTTTACCTGTTCGACGGTCTCTCCCAAGCGCAGTCTGCGGTCAAGATAGATCTCACATCTGTCGGGCACGGCGTTGAGCGAGGCGGTATCGCAGGATATCTTGGAGAGTACGATCGTACCGCCGTTCTCTGTTTTGCTGAGCTTCTTGTTAAGCTTCTCCACTCTTTCGATGATCTGTGCCATCTCGTAGACGGCATTCTTTCCCTTCTCGGGAGCAGAGCCGTGGGCGGAAACGCCGTGGGTAACGATACGCGCCTGCACCTTGCCTGTGTGACCTAAGGTGATCAGGTTATCGCTCGGCTCGCAAATGATACAGCAGTCGGGCTTGACGCCGCTGTCGTGATAAAAATGCTCGAGACATACGCCGTCGCAGTATTCTTCGCACACGGAGCCGGTAACGTAGACCGTTTTGCCGTCAAGCAGTCCGAGCTTCTTTGCCGTCGCAGCGGCGTATACAGAGGCGCACAGTCCGCCTTTCATATCGACAGAGCCTCTGCCGTACACATAGCCGTTGACGATATCCGCGGAAAACGGCGGGGTATCCCACACCTCGGGATCGTTGACACGCACGTTATCCATATGAGAATCAAAGTGGACCACCTTGCTGCCTGTACCGACCCTGCCGACCGCATTGCCGACACGGTCGATATAGACATCGTCAAAGCCCAGACGCTTCATCCGATCCGTCACCAAACGCGCGACGTCGCCCTCCTCATCGGAGTAGCTTCTTGTCCGGATCGCATCGCGATAAAAGCCGATCAACTCATCGGACAAAGCGGTATCCAAATAACGATTCTTCATATTCTCACCTTCACAAAGTATTCTATCACAGATTTAGCGTTGTGTCTATCAAAATTTCATTTACACATCTGATGGGATATGATATAATGCAAACGAAGTTTTCGTACCGGCTCAAGTGATAATCGGTTGAGATTGCCGCGTCGCTTGGGCTCCTCGTAATGACAAATCAAAAAGGTGGTGAGAAGATGAAAAGAATCGCGGTGGGGATCCTCGCGCATGTCGACTCGGGCAAGACGACTCTGACCGAGGCGATGATGTACGCGTCGGGAAATATCCGCAAGCTCGGCAGAGTGGATCATAAGGATTCGTTCCTCGATAACTTCTCGCTCGAACGAGACAGAGGTATCACCATCTTCTCGAAGACCGCCCTGCTCAAGTTTCATAACACAGAATTCTATTTGCTCGATACGCCGGGACACGTGGACTTTTGTGCCGAGGCGGAGAGAGCAGTGCAGGTGATGGACTACGCGATCTTAGTCATCAGCGGCTCCGACGGTGTTCAGAGTCACACCGCTACCCTGTGGCAACTGCTGAGAAAATATAACGTTCCCGCCTTTCTCTTCGTCAACAAAATGGATCTCGAATCTGCCGACAGAGATACCGTGATGGCAGGACTGAAAAAGAAACTATCTGACGGCTGTGTGGATTTTGGAGAACCAAACCGCGAAAAACTTTATGAAAACATCGCGCTGTGCGACGATCGCTTACTTGACAAATACTACGAGGAAGAAGTCATCGGCGAGAGCGATATCAAAGAGGCGATAAAGAAGAGAAAGCTCTTCCCCGTCTTCTTCGGCTCCGCGCTGAAGGTAGAAGGCGTCGATACCTTCCTTGACGCGCTTGATCGCTATACCGATATGCCGGTTTATCCCGACGAGTTCGGTGCAAGAGTGTTCAAGATCTCACAGGACGCGTCCAAAGCCCGCCTGACCTTCCTCAAGGTCACGGGAGGCGAGCTGTCGGTCAGAGACGTCCTTTTAAGCGACAAAAATAAAGACAGCGAAAAAGTCAGCCAGATCCGCATCTATTCGGGAGAGAAATTCACAGCCGTCGAAAAAGCGGCGGCAGGCACCGTCTGCGCCGTCACGGGAGTTTCCTTCACTCGCCCGGGCGACGCGCTGGGAATAGAAGAAGGCGATACTCTCCCCGTGTTGGAGCCGGTGCTGAGCTACAGCGTGATTCTTCCCGACGAGATCGATCCGCACAACGCCATCAAGGACTTCAGGCAGCTCGAAGCGGAGGATCCGCTGCTGCGTATTGTCTGGGATGAGAGAAACCGCAGGATCGGTATTGAACTGATGGGAGAGATTCAGCTCGAGGTGCTGCAATTAGTCATCAAAGACCGCTTCGGCTATGAGGCGGACTTCTCCTCGGGAAGTATCATCTACAAAGAAACGATTGATAATACCGTAGAGGGCGTAGGACACTTTGAGCCGCTGCGTCACTACGCGGAAGTCCATCTGATACTAAAGCCGCTGAAAAGAGACTCGGGGTTAGTATTCAACACCAAATGTAAGGAGGATCTGCTCGACCGCAACTGGCAGCGGCTGATCCTCACTCACCTCTATGAAAAAACGCATATCGGCACGCTGACAGGCTCTCCTATCACCGATATGGAGATCTCGCTCGTCTCGGGCAAGGCGCACGCCAAGCACACCGAGGGCGGTGACTTCAGAGAAGCGACCTACCGCGCGGTACGTCAGGGACTCCGATCGGCAAAGTCTGTCCTGCTCGAGCCGTACTTTTCCTTTATCATAGAAGTGCCTCTCGAAAATCTCGGCAGGGCGATGTCCGATATCACGCTGATGCACGGCTCCTTTTCCCCTCCCGTCACCGAGGGCGAAAGCGCAATCCTGACAGGAGAAGCGCCAGTCTCAGAGATGAGAGAATACGCATCAGCCGTGATTCAGTACACCCACGGCAAGGGCAGGCTCAGCTGTTCTTTAAAGGGTTATGATATCTGTCACAACGCAGATGAGGTGATCGCCTCCATCGGCTATGACGCGGACAGCGACGTCGAAAACACCGCAGACTCTGTATTCTGTTCCCATGGAGCGGGACATACCGTCAAGTGGAATGAAGTGCCCGATCATATGCACTTAAGCTCCGCGTTGAGAAAAGAATCGGATCAGGCCTCTGTCTCACAGAAGCGCGCGGACTTCTCCCGCTACAAAAGCGCGGATGATATCTTTGCGCTCGACAAAGAGCTGATGGATATCTTCGAGAAGACTTACGGTCCTGTCAAAAGTCGATCCGCGAATACTCCCAAAAAGCCTCAGAGAACGACGCTTTCTTTTAACGAAAGCAAAAAGAAAAAACCCTCTCCCATCAACCTCGATCAAAAGGAATATCTGCTGATCGACGGCTACAACGTCATCTTCTCGTGGGATCATCTCAAGGCGATCGCGCAGGACAATATCGACAGCGCGCGCAACACGCTGATCAACATTCTGTGCAACTACAGAGGCTTCAAAAAATGCGAGCTGATCCTTGTCTTCGACGCGTACAAGGTCAAGGGCAATCACCGCGAGGTAGAGCGCGAGGGCAACATTGACGTCGTCTATACCAAAGAGGCAGAGACCGCCGACACCTATATTGAAAAAGTCTCTCACGAGCTGTCGAAAAACCACAAAGTCAGGGTCGTGACCTCCGATCGGATGGAACAGCTGATCATCCTCGGCAACGGCGCGATTTATGTTTCTTCTAAAGAATTTTACGAGGAAGTCAAAAACGCCGAGAGAGAGATACGGGAGATCATACAATCAAACTGATATAAAAAGAAGGACGGAGTGATCCGCCCTTTCTTTTATGCGTTTATGCAACTGTATACCCGATCAGCTGAGCTTATAGATCCGCAGGCCGTCATACTTTTTGATCAGCTTGAGCATGCTGTTGAACGGTTTCCAGTCTTTTCCCTTATCGTCCTCGGAAAGATCATCGTAGTGCTTCTGAACGCGCTGTTCTGTCAGCGTACCGTCCATCGCTAACTTGTGCATACGCAGCTGTTCTCTGAGCGTGGCGGAATCGACCTTTCCCTTCACGGCTCTGGCGGCGGTTTTGCTCTCATAGAACTTGCCGTACTTCCAACCCATCACCTGATGCTCTCTGATCCAGCGTTCATGCTCCATCGGAGCGAAGATTGCGGTCTGTTCGGGAGTGAATTCGTGTACGATCGCGAAGTCGACAGGTCTGTCAGTGTAGAAGCAGTTGATCGCGTTGAGGTATCTGCCGAAGCTCTTCGCGCGGTTGATATTGGAGAGCTTGTACTCAAGCGCCATGATCTCAAAGTCTCTTTCCATGATCTCGGGCTTCGCCTGATCTTCCTTGTCGAGATATCTCGCGTGAAGCGAAACCGCAAAATCATACAAATGCAGGAAGTTACTGCCGGAGAGGTAGGTATGCTTGACGCTGCGGTCCATCTTACCGGGTATCGCGATCACGGTGAGCTTGGCGTCGTCGGTGTTCACGATCTTCTCGATATCGGTTCTGAAACGCTGCGCGGGCTCCGCCATATCGCTGTACGCCTTCAGACGGGGAGGATCGATCCTCTCGCCCTCCTTAGCATTTTTCTTTTTCTCCTCATATTCGGCGTACTGCTTCTTATAAGCCTCTATCTTATCGTTTTCTTCTTCATCATAGATGTAGGTAGCCTTGATCTCGTTATGGCTGAAATCAAACTTCGCCGACATGGGATGAAGCTCAGTACGCGAGTTGCGGCCGTAAGCGGTACGATCCCAGCACTGAAGCTCGTCGCACAGCATCAAAAGATACGCAAGCGGATGAAGATCCATCTCTAAGGTGGGCATCGCGCAGTCCTTATAGTATGCGATCTTGAATTTGTAGAGGCTATTGTGCAGGATGATCGCGGTCAGCGCGTCAACGTGTTCTCTCGTAAATCTTCCGACAGCGGAGTTGTTGTCGTCAGGCTTGATCAGCTCCTGGAACAGACGGGACGCGGAGAACCACGCGTGATCCATAAAGTAGCCGAACTTATCGGGACAGATTGGCTTTTCATCCAGCACGCGGATCATATACTCTTCGGTCAGGCCATACACCTCTCCGAGTTTTCTGGTGATATCATAGGCAAAAAGCTCGTTGGTGTTCTCAAAATGTCTGCCGTACATCGCTTTGGAGGCAAAATGCGCCTTTGCTTTGTCAGGAATGTTAATCAGCGCGTTGACGTCGCGATAGGCGATATAGACCGAGCCTCTTCCGCGCTGCTGCTTATCCACTTCAAAGTAGGACAGCACCTGCTCAAACGGAAGCTCAAAGGGATAGCCGATATCATGGAACAGCGAAGTAAGTCCCCAGTATTCAAGGAAGAAGTTTGCGGCAGCGCGATCCTGCTTCTTACTTCTGTCGCTCGTATCAAAATGATAGAACTTCTTGAACGCCTTGCGGAAATGGATGTTGGTCTCATAGATCGCGAGTCCCAGCGCGAAAACATATACCGAATGTGAATAGTGATCACGGTGCTTCATCAGAAGCGACGAACCGTTACTCTCAAACTCCGAGAGCAGCTCGACCATCTTCTTGGACTTGCCGTAGTGACCGAAGAAGATCTCCATATAGCAGTAGTAGACGTTATAAGCGTCCTCCGCTACGCCGGAGTCGATAAAGCGTTCCAACTCACGTTCCAGACACAGACGGTTGATATCCATCTGCATATTGTAGGGAATCTGGTTCTCCTCCTTGCTCTTGCCGGTGAACTTGCCGGTTTTGAACTCGTCCTCTTTTTCGGGATCGAACTTCAGCTCTTCACAGCGGTTGTGGAGAAAGCGCAGCGCAGCGGACTTGAGGCTGTTATCGCTGCCGAAGCTCTCCTTGGGCTCGAAGGGACCGACCTCTTTTGAGAAGCGTTTGGTATTGTAATCTCTCATTTTAGCAATTGCGGTATATGCCATGATCATCTTCCTTTCCGAATAACTTCTTCTCTATTATAGCGTAAACTGCTCCATATCGTCAAGACGTAACATGATAGGCGTGTATCCGCCTCCCGCGCCGACGTCGATATCGATCCATGTATCGGTGATAAGGATCTTTCCCTCATGCTCGTCGCCGTAATACCATGTCGGGGTGTGACCGAACACCACCGTCTTGTCGTCAAAATAGCGCTGTGTCAGTTCGGGACGCTCCCAAAGCAGGTCTTTCTCGGAATACTCCTCAAGCGGTTTGTCGGGGCAAAAATCTCTCAGCCCGCTGTGAATCAGCAAGTACTGCTTATCGTTGACAGTAATCTCGCGATACATCGGAGCCGCTTTGAGATATTCCAGTATCTCCTGCTTTTTCTCATATTCGACGCCCTGCAAGGCGTTGATCGTCGGCTCGGCGCCGTTTAGGTTCCAGATCATGAGCGCGATCCGCTGCTTTCTGTCAGGGTTGAGCAAATACTCGAGGTTGAATCTATCAAATAAAAACGGACAGTCAAGCATCATCTTCTCATGGTTGCCCAGCACAAAATGCGCGTTCTTCTTTTGAAGCAGCCACAAGAGATATTTAATACCGTCTTCTCCCCTGTCGATGACGTCGCCGAGAACATACAGCTCGTCATCGTCACAAAACTGCGCTTTCGTGAGTATCTCCTGAAACTTTTCAAACGGATAACCGTGCAGATCGGAAATCACATAAACCATACCTAAACTCCTTTAACGAACACCGTCAGATCTCAATAAAATCAATATCGTTATCCATCGCGTACCGATGGGCGGCGGTGTCCTTTTTGCCGTAAATCACAAATCCATCCTGCTTCGGATCAGTCCAAGAGTAAAGATAGCCCAGCGCCTGTTCACCGATCTCGGTCACGCTCTCGGGAACGGTGATACTTTTTAAGCTTTCACAATCTAAAAAAGCTTTTTTACCGATAGAACGCACACCATAACCGAGGGTGACTTCTTGAAGGCTTGTACAATTGTCAAAAGCCCTCTCTTCGATAATTTCGACATTTCCGGGGATTGTGATCCTCTCAAGGTTTTTGCAATAATAAAACGCAAAGGAGGCGATCTTTTTCACCTGATCGGGGATAAAGACTTCTTTGATTTTCTGATTCATGACAAATGCGGCTTTTCCGATCACGGTGATCAATCGCCTGTCATACAGCTTTACAAAACCGCACTCGGATTCGCACTTTCCTACCTCTGTATCGGGGATCTTCACATACTCGTCTTCACCGTCATACTCGATCAGTGTTCCGCACTGTACGAAAAAGTCCATCGTATCACTCCTTTGGATTTTGATTTGACACAAATAGATTATTGCGCATACCAAGCACCTTCTGCGCGTCTTCGCTTGGCTGTTCTTGTGATATATAGTCGAAGAGCTCCGCCGCGCGGGTCATCGGCTCTTGCTGACCGGTGATATAGCCTAAACGATAGTAGGAATACGCAAGGGAGCGAAGGATAAACTCGCCGCCCTGTTCACCGTAGTAGAAGGTCATATACAAATCGATCTTTGCTCCGATGCAGCGATTGACAAGCTTTTCTGCCTGTTCTCTGTCGCCTGAGCGAATATAGTAGAGCGCAAGCGCCTCTTTCGTCTCAAAATAGAAGATCTTTTCTTTATTGACCGAGAAGAAATCGGGACGGTAAAACAGATAGTAGGATTCTTTCTCGACTTTTTCGGACTGTTCCTCTAATTTTGTTTTGAGCCTGTCAAGACTTTCGATAAACACTTCTTTTTCCAGCGTGTACTCTTCGTGGATCCGGTACTGGGATTTGTCTTTGATTAAGTCGATACCGTTCTCAACAGTACATTCCCCAAAGAATACCAGATCGGGCGGTTTCTTCTCCTCTTGTGCTCCGGAAAAGTCAAACCTCTCCATGACCTCACTGATCCTGTGCTTAACTGTAAGATTGCGGCTCAGCCACAAAGCGCGATGAAACAGCAGTCGGCTCTTTCTGAAATAGCCGAGCATATATACCGCGCGGGCGAGCATGATATAGTAGACGTCGGATCTCGCACATTTGACACAGTCCTCGCTGTAGGTCATCATGGAAAAAGCCTTTTCCTCCGCCTTTTTTATATCTCCGATGACCGTATAGAAATGTACTAATTTCTCAAGGGCTTCGCAGTAGTCACAAAGCGCGTAGTCGTCGCACTCGTCTTCGGAATAAACACGATACGCCTCGCGGGCTTCTTTTAAGAGATCTTTTTCTCGAAACTTCAATCCGTGGATGCCGGAGATCTGAAACCAGATATTGGTATTGCCCAGTGCGACGTCGAAAAGGCGAAGATAGGCGTCCTTCATCTCTTCGTTGACCTCTCTGCCCGCGATACGGTATTTGCCGCCCGGAAGCTCTGTGATATTCGGGACAAACGGTTCGGGCTTCTTCGGTTTGGACACAGGGATCGGTTCTGCCGCAGGCTCGGGCTCGGACTCGATCAAAGGCAGAATGACAACGACCTTCTTTTCCAGAATCTTGTCAAACAGCCTGTGGTACATCTCTCTGACATGCTCGGCGCAGGGCTCGCTTTCGGCGTCAAAGAACTTTTCATACGCCGATGAAATAATATCACTGTTTCGCTTGGCATAGCCGAACTTGTAGGTCGCCGCGGCGAAGAAGAACGGGACGTCCGCTTTTTCCTGCTTCGGCAACATCAGCGCAAGCGTCTTCAGCGCTTCATTACAGTTTTCACAGGCAGCATTCGTATCTCCGGTCAGCAGATACAGTTCCGCGATTCCCTGATAGGCAAAAGTCCGCATGAGAAGCATGGTATAGTGCTCCTTCGGCGTCTGCGGCGTATCGAGGATGGAGGAATAATATCGATAGGCGCCGACGGTATCGCCGAACAGCATGGACAGATCGCCCAGCTCTCTGCAAAGACACGCTTCCAAGATATCGCGGAAGTACATGCTTGACTCGACGTTTTGAAAAAGAGCGGGATCAGCGCTTCTCAGCACAGCTAAACCGTCATAAAAATCCTGCTGCGCGTAATGTTCGCGGCCGTCGTTCAGCTTTTCCAGACCGCTTCGATAGCATACATAAGAAAGATTACAGCGCAGGATATCACGGATCATGCTGTCCTTCGACGGACGGCACAGCGACAAAGCCTCTCTCAGATCATCCTTAGCCGAAAACCATTCCTCATTTTTTGCGTCCCGACCGGCGCTGCGGTTAAAGGCGGCGATGATCTTGCGGTAGGAGCTTCTGTGTCTCGCCTTGACCGCATAAATCGCATAACCGCCCGACTGGGGATCCCTCTCAGATATGATCTCGTTATACTTGTCTTCCGATTTTTTGTTTGCTTTACAATAAGGTTCGCCGATATTCATCCATTGAAAGAAAGCGTCATAAGACGGATGCGCCCTCTTGGGGTCCTGCTCCTCCGCACGGAACTCTCTCTCGAGAGCGCGGATCTTCTCACGCTTTTTTTCATCGAAGGGCTCGTCCTTATAGGAACGAAAAGACAGCCCTCTCCTGCCCTCTTTGGTATCAACCACGCCGAGCTCCGACTTCACCTGTTTGTACAGCGCAAAGACCTTGTCGCTGTATTCATGTGAGCAAGGAACAAACGGCGTATCGTACCAGTTGGAGAGCGTGTTGATCTCCTGCATGGCTTTGTAAAGATAGTGATCTGCCTTATCGCTCTCTCCCCTCTCACGGGCTTTGAAAGCACAGCGAATATACCGCTGATATTTCCCCCAATGCTTTTTCTCTATAAGATTGTTTTTGGTATCGGGATTCTGCGGATACTCTCCCGTAAGCTCAGGCTCAAAGCCATCGGACAAATCCCTGTCAAAGGCAGATTCTTTTTTCAATTGTTCCATGTTCATAGGATCGGTCCTTTTATATTCATCTGTTTTATTTGATCACTTCAAACCAACAGCCGTTTTGCTGCGCGTATCGTTCGGCTACACTTCCCGCTTTGCCGCGGATCAGGATACCCTCAGAAGCACCGATGCTGTTGAGCGCGGAAAGGATCGACTTGATCGACGCTTTGCCGATATCGCCTTTGATATGCTCCTGTTTTCGGTTAGGCACGTTGTTGATACCGATGAAAACGAAATTCCCCATATAGGTAACGCTCGGCGGGATAGTAATGATTCTGAGATTTTTACAGTTCTCAAACGCTCGGTGCTCAATGTGGGTAACGCCATCACAAATGATAATTTCTCTCAGAAACTTATTTCCGAAGAACGCGCTGTCTTTGATCCTTTTGACGCCGGCGGGTACGGTGTACCTCTCGTCCTCTTTCAATAACGGATATCGGATCAGCTCGGTAATATCCTTGCTGAACACCACGCCGTCAAGGATAGAATAGTTCGGATTGTCCGTATCAACCGTGCTGCCGTCGAACACCGGATCATCCAGCAGTCTTCCTATATCTTTCGCATGCTTCGGGATTCTGACGTTTCTCAGGTTTTTGCATCCGTTAAACGCGTAATTCTCAATCACACGCACGCTGTCGGGCATCTTGACACATCGTAAGTTCTCACAACCTTCAAACGCGTGATGCTCGATCGTCGTCACACTGTCGGGGATATACAGCGTTTCCATTTCTTTGCGCAGGCAGAACGCGTAACCGTTGATCGTCTCTACGCCCCAAGGGATCACGATCCGGTCAAGCTTGTTTTTCATACTGTACAGCCGCTTCTTCTCAAAGTCGATCGTCATTCCCTTGGGAACATAAGGACCGCATATTCTGTATCCGTTGAGCTCACAGAAACGGTCGCCTTTTTTGAGCTTTTTGATATCGGTATACTTGCTCAGCACCTCGATCGGCAGCGCCAAGCCCTCGGAGATCTCGCCGCGCAGCTCAAGCGGCATCACGTTTCTCTTTCGCGGATTGATATACCCTCCGATCGGTTTGCCGTTTTCATCCCATTTGCGCAGGAGATTATTCTCTTTCGCAAACGTCTCATCCAGAACGCCGCCGAGCGGAAAATATACGAGCTTTTGTCCGATCCGGCAGGTGTTGTCAACGATGATGTTGTTCCCGAAGATCTCGGTGCATTGCAGCCTGTCGGCGTTTTTGTGCTTTCTAAGATTGGTAACAGTCACAATGCAGGCTTTGTACATATCGGTGTACTTCATAGAAGCGACACGGTAGGCGTCCCTCAGCGCCGGGCAGATATGACCCAGAGAAAACACATTGCCGATCACAGGCGGATGGTCCGGAAAATGATCGGGTTGTACCCCG
This sequence comes from uncultured Ruminococcus sp., assembly GCA_964588105.1. Lineage (GTDB taxonomy): Bacteria > Bacillota > Clostridia > Oscillospirales > Acutalibacteraceae > Ruminococcoides. The sequence goes on from CAZPOG010000004.1 coordinate 16,591, forward strand.
TAACAATACCAGAACGCATCATTATGGATGATCGTCAGACTGTCCGGCAAGTTGATGTGCCTTAAACTTCCGCAAAACGCAAACGCCTGCGCCCCGATCTCTCTGACGCTCTGAGGCAGGACGACGCGCCTGATTTTTTTATTGCTGCGAAAAGCCGATCCGCCGATGATCTTGACGCCGTCGGGGACAATGACTGTTCTCTCTTTACCGTTATACCTGACTAATGTCTTATCCTTGATCACAAAATCAGATTGTGTCATTACTCTGTCTCCTCGAATGCAAATCCGTTTTTATATATTCATTCATCGTTGAGAATACGATACCCTTTTTGTTTGATTAGCGATATAAAATTCTTCATCATGTCAAGACACAACTCCTCCTCATCCGCTTCGATCATCACGCGGATGATCGGCTCAGCGGAGGGGAATCTCATCAGGATCTTCCCCCTCTCTCCCAGCTTCTGCTGAACTTCGTCGAACTTCTTCATGATCTCACTATCATTCCTGAAAGCGGGAACGTCCGTAACATAAATCAGCTTCAGATCAGACGCAAAGCGGGATTTCTCGGGAAACTGAGGAAATCCGCCGTAGCCCTCGCGGAATTCCCACTCGAAGCGGTCGTTCATGATCGAGCCGGAATACAAATCAAAACGCAGGATCCGGTTCATATAAACCGCTCTGATAAAATCGGCGTTTGGGATAGAACCCTGACACTCAAAATATTTATCCTGACTGTTCCCCTCGTGCGGCAGTACAGTCATCAAAAAGCAGAGCTGTACAAAGAATTCGCTGTGGATATCTTCGATACTGTCAAACGAGAAAGCGCTCTGCAAATCGCCGCAATTCTCAAGAACGATCCGCGTGCCGTCCTGCTTTAACGAGGAGAGCAGACGCTCTGCTTCTTCGATCGGCTCGGTATACTCTTTTGCTTTATCTCGGTAGCGCATATACAGGTGACGGTATCTCATCGCAGGAAGCATATTCTCTTCCTCACACAAAAGCGTCTTGCCGCCGTTTACATAGATCGCTTTGATCATTTTCTTGATAAACACGTATGCCGCGTCGGCAAACTGATAACAATCGAATTTTAATTTGATGTTTGTGGTATGGTTCATAACACTCTTCCTTTGTTGACACAGATTTAAGGGAAAGGTATAATAGCATCGGGAGATGATGAGAATGACATTAAAATTCTCTGAAAGAATTATTACAGTTGAAAAACAATACGGAAAAATCATCTGTAGCGGCAGTATCGAGAGGGAAACTGCTCATCAAAGCGGGATCCGTCACCTAACGGTGATCGTCGTGCCGTTTGTCCCGGATGGGAAAGATCAGGGAAAATGGCTCGTCCACAACCGCAGAGACAAACAGCTCGCTAAAGGACTTAGCTCTCCCGAATTCAGCTACAATCTCTTCGGCGGTCACTGTAATCCTCCCGAAGAGGAAGATATGATCATCGGCAAAGAGATCGGCAAAGATCTCCTGCTCGATTCCGCTGTGCGGGAGATGAGTGAAGAACTCTTCATCAGAGACGACAGGGGCCGGAACTTAGAGGTATTCGGCTCCGATGGTTTCATACGCGCCATACCCTATCCGGTCAGAGAGGATCAGCTGATCCCGTTGGGATACGCGGACTTCGACGATTCGAAGGACGCCGAATACTCCTTTTATTTTGCCCTGCCCGTATCGGCGGAAAACATCGAAAGCTACGTCGCCGCCGATGACTACATCCGCGAGGACTCAAGCAAAGGGAATGTCGCCCTGCCGATATCTCTCAAATCGGAACGGGAATTATACGCGCTGTATCAGCAGAATAATTCTGATATAGAAATATGCAACGCGATCTCACGCCTGTGGGAACCTCAAAACAGCACACTGTTATCAAAGATCAGGCAGATCACCAATCAGATCTGAAAACCCTCTCATGATTCAACTTCCCATTCGCCGTCCGAAAGCACATAATCCTCGTCTACCCATTCCTTACGATAGCCGTAGGCGTCTTCGTCGTTGTCGCGGGCAAGGTACTCAAAAAAGTCCATACAGGGAAATTTCTTATAGATCAGCTTTTTCTGTTGCGGATGTTTTTCTAGGATGAGCTCCCTAAGGTCTATCTCATTATCATATGAATAACTCGGCCACGGGTGAGGCTCGAAGGTAACGCCGTAATAGGTAACGGTCTTCAGCGAAGCGCACAGCGCAAACACACCGTATTCCATCTTTTTGACACTGTTCGGGATGTTCAGCTCGGTGATCTCCATACAGCGTGAAAAAGCATGCTCTCCGATCGTTGTCAGTCCCTCGTGAAGCTGAAAGTTTTGCAGCTTTTCACATTCAAAGAAAGCGTCGTGTTCGATCTCCAAAAGGCTCTCTGGGAACTCGACCTTGATCAGGTTCTTACACTCTGCAAACGCTTGGGCTTCGATAACGGTCAGCGTATTGGGGAGTTTCACGCTTCTGATAGAAGGACACTGATAAAAAGTTCTGTAGGTAATCTTTTTCACACCCTCGGGGATGCCCAGATCGACGTCTCTTTCTCCATAGCGATACCATTCGCTCGCCTCGTTATTATTCTTTTCGTATATGATACCGCCTTCTGCGCGGTATTTTTCATTTTTGGGGGAAATGACCATTTCTTGCAGCTTGGGGCAACCCCTGAAAGCACAAATCCTTATATGTTCAACTGACGCGGGCAGCGTGATTTTTTTCACATCCGGACAGTACAGGATACAGCTGATCGACTTTACCCCTTCGGGCAGCATTAGTTCTTCCTGATTTCTGCCGTTTCCGTACCACGCCATCACAGATACCTTCTTGTTGTCATACAGTATACCGTCCGCCGCGGTGTAATCCTTATTGTTTTCATCAATGATCAGATCAATCAATTGAGGGCAATTGACAAACGCGTCAGAATCGATTTGACTGACAGAAGGAGGAATTGTGATCTTTTTTAAATTCGGACAGTTGCCGAAAGAAACCACTTCCTCTACGCCGTCGGGAACGTCAAAGCTTTCTTCATCTCCACAGTGAACATTCAGGTAGGTAAATCCGATCCTTGTTTTTTCGACTGTATAATCCATATCGATCCTCCTTCTCTGACATTTATGAAAACGTATAGGGGTTAAAGCTGTTCTCCGCCAGCACAAACCACGCGGTCGGGACAATATGCGGGGATGTGCCGTACTCCCACGGGGAACCGTCATAAAGGGTTATTCCCGTGGAGAGATGATCCACCGTCGCGGCGGGGAACAATCCGCTGCCGATCTGGAGATCGCACATCGCGAATGTTGCTTCTCTGTAAGTCGCGCTGTCACCTATGAGGTGATACATCAACGCAGTAAACGCAGTACCTTCGAGCCAGTAACCGCCGTTTTTGTTCTCCTGACAGAAGGGATACGCGCCCTCTTCTGTCTTCATATCAGCGACCAGATCCAGCGCGGAGACATAGGGATCATACAGCTCTCCCAGCGCCATTGCAGACCACACCTGAACATCCAGTACGACCACATCGGTGTTGGGCGTGACGCCGTCGTCGAGGGTACCGGTGTAGAAGTAACCGGTATCGGGGTTGTACAACGACTCTATCAGGTGGAGCGCGCTGTCGGCGGCGTCACCGTATTTCTTCTCCCCTGTCACAGCATAAAGCTGTTTGAATGCGGCGTAAGCGTCGATATTATGCTCTAATGATTTGTAAGTATGGCGAGAGACTTGGTTCTCTCCCTTTTCGGGCCAGCCGTCATAGCCGCCGGTAAATCCGACGCCGGTGCCGGAGCATTCATCGATCACCCAGTCCATCAGGATTTTTGCGGTAGAAAGGTATTTATCGGTGTTGTATTTTTGATCATACTGCAAGAGCGCCAGCGCGGCGAAGGAGGTGTTGCCGACGTTGCAGCCCACCTGATAAGGATCCTCCGCCCAACCGCTGTTGGACCAGAAGGTCGCGAAACGCGTGCCGGTATTCCATCCCGGGAAGGAGGAGATATCTCCCGCGATATAGGAATTGCGGATCCTGCCGTTCTGGTATCTGTCGTGGCCCACAGCAAACTCGAACGCGTCGAGGATCACCTCGGCGTATTCCTTTTCATCGGCACAGAGAAACGCCATCGCCGCAACAGCGTTATCATAGGTGTAGGCGGTGTTCTTCAGCTCTTTCTCGTCGGTATCATAAGAAAGGAGGAAAAACGGCGCGTTCTTCAGACAGTCCATTTCGCCGACATAGCGGATATCGTCCAGATAGAACGCCACGTTGTCCTCGCCGTCGTTGAGCGTATCATACAAGGTGAACTCAAAGCCGTTGGCGATACAGCTCAAGTCATAGTTGTTATCGTTAAGCGGGATCACATATTCCTGCCATGTATCGGTCAGGGTGACCGTGATCTGAACCTCCGCATTGCTGTCGGGATAGTCCACATTCGGATAAGGACCGGAGTATCCGTAGCCGCCGAAGGAGAATACCACTCTCTCGCCGCCTTTCTCACCGCGGGCGTAAAAGCGCAGCGCGTCGGCGCCGGTCAGATCCATGCCCTGTCCGGGAGCTTCGCCTTTGTTGAGGTACGGTCCCTTGCCGTCTTCGGTCATATAACCGTTAAGGAAACGCCATACGACCCATGAGCCCTGATAGCTCGGGCCCTCACAGCGGATACAGGTCTTGCCGGAATGAGGATCCTGTGACCAGTACTCCTCCATCTCCACATAGCCGGTCGCGCCGTAGCCGTTTGCCATTTTTGTTCTCAGAGGAAAGTGATTCTCAAAAGCTTCCGCATCTTTATAGACATAGAGCGCCTCACGCTCGCTGTCGAGACGGGCTTTCAGCCCTTTGATCGCGGATGCGTTCGTTACGGTATGCGCGTCGCTGACCTTCTCGATCCCGTCGGGCGCAGGCAGCTTAGCTAACGACTTTTGGATATATGTCACGTCGAGAACGCTGACCGATCCGTCCGCGTCTACATCGGAGGCGTTCTTGTCGTTGCCGCCGAGAGGAATCAGCGACGCGAGGAATTTCTGGATCGCGGTCGCGTCAAGGATCGTCACCGTACCGTCGCCGTCCGAATCGCCGAGCAGTCGGTCAAAAGACGCCGCGCTGACCGGTGCGGCACAGCACATCAGGATCATTATCGCTGTCAGCAAAAACGCGATGATGATTCTTGTTGTTTTCATCACACTTCCTCCTTTTTTTGAACACTGATTATTCATTATTTCTTCTTGACCCAATACTTGGGGATATGGCTGTTAAGCATTATCTTCAGGAACGCAATTGTCCTTTTGAAACGTTTATCTCCCGTAGTCCGATAGCCTTCCTCCTGCAGTTCCTTCGCCTCTTTGTAAACCTGCTTCTGAGACGCCTTATCTCCTGTTACGGCATACCACACATACAGAGCATTCAAGTAGATCAACTCTCTTCCTTCAATTGAGAGGTTGCCTGTTCCTTTCTGATACATATTTACAAGCGGCTTTGCCAGATCCAAATAATGCTTTGCCTTATTCAGATAGTCCTTCTCCTGTGTTTTCTTATCACAAAGCGCTGCCATGAAAATCAGACTTTCGCCCATCATAGAATAACTACATGCCAAATCATAATACGCAATCTTGCTCTTATAAACGACAGCAGACTGTTCATCATAGCGAATCGCATGATCTAATGCTTTTCTCGCCTCTATCGGGGATGAATCCGGTTTCCGTTTTTTTCTGGCTGATATCAGATGCGATTCTCCGACAAAGCGGTAAGCATAGCCGAGATAGTTTCTGCTTTTCACGGTGCTTCTAAATCTATCAAAAAACTCTGCGACTCTCAGCATATCGCATGCAGCGTCCAAGGCGTTGGTAGATTCTCCGATAACTATCTGATTATATACCTGATCATATAATTTATAAAACATATACTGCGACAGGTATGCGCGGATCTTGATCTCGGGATCATCGGTAAGCTTGAGCGCCGCTTGTGTGTGCTCCTCAACACCGGTCGTTTCCACGGTGCTGAAAAAACCGAAGTTCGCCATACCGACATGCGCTCTTGCCATAAGATCATTTTTATTCTGTCCGTGGTAAAAGCTCTTCTCCAGCAGGCTCAGACATTTTTCGGCAAGAGAGTACGCTTCACGATATTTTCCGGTATCTCCATACAATTCCGCTTGCGTCAACATTGCTTTCGCGTAATCTTCCAAGTTATAGTAAACTTCGTTTTTTTGGTAGATCTCATCAAGATATTGAAGCAAAACGGAATAGACCCGTTGCTGTGTTTCTATTCCTCTGCGATCTGACGCGAAGAAGGAATCAATATGTGACGCCAATATTTTGACAAAGCTTTCATAACCGCGATACCTGCGAAGGTTTTTCAGGAATCTTTCGGATACCTCTCTTGTAGATACATCATCCGTCATAAACAATCCCACAAGCCTTCTGAGAGAAGCGTTTAACGCGCGCTCTTCTTTCTCGGGATCAAGCTGTGAGACAAAGGTCACAGCATCCTGCCATTCTTCGATGTTGGTCGCGCAGTACGTCAGATAATCGGCGCAGACCGGATCCAAAGCAGGCAGCGTCTTCAAATAATCCAGAATATAGCGGGTATGATTGATACGCTCAGTGAAAAAGAAAAACAAATCTTTCACCGATCTGCGGATGATCTGATGGGAAAAGTCGATCCTGCCGTCCACGCCGAACAGGAAGAACGGACGCATAAATTTTATCAGTCTCGCGAAGGTAAGCGAGTCGGCGTTCCAGTCGCGCATCTGTAAGATCGTGGTGATATCACGCTCTCTTAAACCCATAGGCGTCAGATAGATCAGCTTGAGCAGCCGGTCTGCCATATCTTTATCGATACGCGCGCCCGCTTCTTTCATTACCAGACGGCAAAGCCCGCCGATATCATCCGGCGTCTCTTCGACCTTTTGGAGCAGATACCGGTTGATCGCGTTGCTGTCACCGCCGAGACGGGAGATTTCTCCGAAGTCGGCGCTGTCCATAATGATCAGCCGATGCGCGAGCAGCGAAAGAAACAGCGGAGAGGTCGCGCTGTCAAAACGAAGTATCCTTTGAACGATATCGTCGTTGATCTCTTTATGAGCGCGCTTAAAAACAGCGCGGAGGATTTCTTCGGCGTCGGTTTTGGTCGTTTTGGTTCTTTCACGCACAACGGTGCGATCCTTCGCGCGCCGCGGCGAAACGATGATTTTGTCATCGGTAAAACAGCTGACGATCGTTACGTTGTCGGGCAGAACGTCCGGCGCCCATCCGAAATCATCTGACCCGTCGCCGCTTAGAAACTCCATCGCGTCTATCATAATGTACAAGCGGCGATCTTTGCTGTATCCGCCGTAATTCGAGCCGCAGCTCTTGATGTATTTTGCTACATGATAGCAGTACTCATGATAATCATAATTGATGGTTTTTTCGGGACTTTTTTTCAAAAGCTTTTTGAAGTACATGACAAGCTGTTTGAGCAGATCCTCCGTGGAGCTCGTATTCTCAGCCGATCCGCATACGAACGGGAAGACGTCGGCTCCTTCCTCTTCCAGATCACAAGCGAGCTTACCCATGATGGTGCTTTTTCCGGAGCCGGAGACGCCTTTGAGCAGAAAGAATGAGGTGCTGTCTTTTTTGATCTCTCTTTTGTAGTCCTCGATCAACTCATCCAGCGCGGTACACTCCTGCGCTTTTTTCTCGAAGAACTGCCGCGAGTTCAGGATACCTCTCTCCTCTTCGCTGAGTTTTTCGGATTCTTTCCACTCTGTTTCTAACAGCGCTTTCAGATCGGCAGAAACCATCTCACAAAAGCTGTCAAGCCCCGTGACTGTATGGTTCTTCTCATCCCACTCGACATGATAGGTGGGGATCGGTCTGCCGATGCGTTTTTCTATTTTTTGCTTGAGCAGATTAAGCTTTTCGCGGTGACGGGAGGACTCTGCACGATAGACGCCCGCGTCCTCAGCGGACATTTCAACATTCTCCAAGCCCTCTCGCATATAGAAAAGGCAGCGTTCGGTAAGGCTGTCCTCCTGAAGCGAGCCGAACTCGATCTCAAGAGCCGTGACGCTCTTGAAGTCGTCGTCGATGCTGTAGTCCTTCTCCCCCGCGACGTTTTCCATCAGCGCGCGATCGGGGATCCATCCGTATCGCTCTCCGAGGAGAATTATCATATAGGGCTGAGCGTGTTCAATCTCGTCCAAACAGACGGACAGAACCTTTCTCGCGCCCTCCTCGCTCTCGAGCGTAGAGGTATCCACGCCCCATCTCAGATCGATAAAATCAATATCCTCATGATGGCGTGCTGCCTCTGCGGAAACGTCGGGCAGAACGACCTGTGACAGCGCGTCACGCTCCGCCTGCATATCACGAAATGTACTGGAAATAAATACTGAACGCATAGCTTCCCTCCGTATATCAAAAGTCAAAAAGGCAGACGGATAGCCTGCCTTTCTTTATTTCACTTCATATTCTTCTATTGTCCGCACCAAAGAGCCGATCCCTTTTTCGGCGAGGTTGATAAAGGGCAGAACAGTTTCACTCCAGCCTGCGATCAGGTTGAAGTTTTTGCCGCAGAACTGCTGGGTGCCGTAGCCTTGCATATCGACGCCGTGTACCCAGAAATTCGGGTTATAGGTATTGCGGTATTTGTCAACAGCGCTCTGAACGGTCCTCATCAAACCGTAAGAGGAACTGTTGCAGACGTTGTCGCTGAAATAGATTACTCTGTCGAAAGGTTTGATTCGCGCGGTGTTGTCTTCCTCCAGCGCAAACTTCATCGGCAGATCCATCTGGGTGCCGCCGCCGCTGAAGGATGTTTGTCTGCATATTTCGAGAATCGAGTCGTATTTGCCGTAATGCTTGATCAGATAGCCCTTTTTCTCGGGCAGGCAGGACCAGGTCATCTCACAGTCAAAGTAGCAGACGGTCGCGTCCTCACAGATGCGGCTTGCGATCGCGCCGAGCAGACTTGCTACCTCGGAGCACATCACGGTGGATTTCTTTGAAATATAATAACCCATCGACCCGGAGACGTCTATCGCGATCAGCGTTCTGCCGGGAATCGTCTCCATATTCTCAACGGACACGGTCAGCGCAGATTCCAGCGCGCGGTGAATCGCGGGCGTCATCAGCCCCTCCCTCTCCAGCATACGGTACGCGCTGAAGAAACGGAAAGGCAGCTGACGGCTCTTTCTGACTCTATCGGGATCACTGAGGGTTTTTAAGACAGGCGTGACGTCCGCGCCGCTTTGGATGATATTGCGCAGGTTACGAAGCAGCGCCATATAGCCGACTTTGCCCGAGGCGATCAGCTCGTCCCAGACTTCTTTGGTGTTGCCCTTTTCGGAAAGTTCTGTCTCCCATGTGTAAGGGGTCTCAAGGGTATCGTCGAGAACCTTTCTGAAGAGTGCTTCGGTCTCTTTGTCCTTGGGAACGGGATGGGTGATCCGAAGAACGTCTCTGAACTTCATCGACTGATGTCTGCCGTTATACTTTGCGAGTTTGTACTCGTCAAACTGCTGGATCTGTACCGCGATCTCACGCTTTAAGGCGTTAGGAAACGGCTTGCCGTAGAGACTCAAATAGCACGCCATGATCTCGGTGATATCATCGGGACGCACGATGATATTGCGGATGACCGCGCGGGTGTATTTGCTCGCTTCATGCGCGATCACACAGGCGAGCACATGGCTGACGGAGCGCATATTACCGACGTTTCTCGCATAGCAGGCAAGCTTTGTAAGAAACTCGGGGTCACCTTGTGCGATCGTCGTCGAGAGCTTGACGATATCGTTGTCGGTAGAGCCGTAGTACTTCGGCTCGCCGAACATCGACGTCAGAACAGCGGTCACCAAATGCTCCTTATCCTCCATCTTATAGGCGACCCAGCCGTCGCGGTTGATCGTTTTATTCGTGTTTTTTTGATTGAATTTAGCCATAGTATTCACCTCACTGCCGCCGTATAAACGGCGGAGAATTTGAGCGGGAAGCTTTTCTTCCCATGATAAATAAAAAAGCCGCGCCGTCACAGCACGGCATATATCATCACATCCGGAGAATCGGCGACAACGGATCTTTCGTAAGCACCAGCCGAGGGACGGAATCGAACCGCCCTTAATCGATTTGAGAGATCAATATAACTAAGAAGTAACCGTTATCTTCACTGCCGGATGTCATGATCAAGATGTTGTAGGGCGGGGGCTTGCTCCCGCCGAGAGTCTTCTGCCAAATCAATATTATTTGCGAAGCGTTTTAAAGTTTGTTTTGCTCCGCGTGAAATCGTCGCAGTAACAACATTGTTTCGGCAAGTCGTGGGCGCCTTGCCCTACGGATGAGGTTTCTATCTCACCGTTAAATCGATAGAGTATCAACGTTTCGGCGGGAGCAAGCCCCCGCCCTACGACTGAAACTCAATCGTTTCCTTAAATATAATTACATACGGAGAATCGGTGACAACAGTGCCAATTATTTAAGCAACGCTCTGCCAAATTGAGCTATCGTCGAACCGACGAGAGGGACTCGAACCCTCAGCCTTCGCCCCTGTGGACAATAAGAAGTAACTGCCATCTACACTGCCGTATGTAATTATCAAATCAGCCTCCCTAAAGTACGGGAGGTGGGCTTGCCGTCAAGGCAAGGTCGGAGGGATTGTATCAATGGAGCATTAGCGACTAACCGAATAATATAGTGGTATCTCGCCTACGCACGGTCAATTATACAATCCCTCAGTCACCGTTCGGTGACAGCTCCCTTTACCAAAGGGAGCCTTTTAAGTATAATCACATACAGAGAAACGACTCGACAACGGTAACATTTGGGCGACGTCTTAAACCGCTTGACCATCATCCTGAGATGAAGAGGATTCGAACCTCTGTTTTCGCCGGTGACGAAGTAACCGTCATCTGCACTGCTGTATGTAATTATTGAGTTAATTGCACAGTGCAAAACGCATAATGCAAATATTATATTTATTTTAACATATTCCGCGGATTGATTCAATAGCTTGATAGTATAATTCTCCGCTTTTTAAACCGGATAAAAGAATATGTTTAATATGCTCAAATCATCGCTTTGAATTTGTACATTAGTACCAAATATGAAGAACCAGTGTTTTTCTTCGTCCTTTTTCGGATCATTTGTGTTATGATAGCATTATCAACAGCAGAAAGGACAGCGCATCATGAAGAAGAGAAGAGAGGGATTCAGCCTGACCGCGATCCTGGTCATCATACCTCTGATCGGGCTGATCGCCGCGGGGGCGTATATGTGGAAAACCGCAGCCACCTTCCGATCGATGACAGAAGAAAACTCTACCGTGACCGCAACAGTTCAATCCGTCAAGGATAGTGTGTTCTGGATCCCGAATACCGATACCGTGAAAGTAGAATATGGAGTTGATGGCGAGGAATACACAGCCGATATCATAACAGACAAAGGTTCTGTTCATGAGGGAGATACGACGACGATCTTCTACAACCCGAAAAAGCCCATCGAAGCCGCTACCGAAGATCACTATCACTACCTGATGCGTTCCTATCGGACCCAGATGATCATCTTCGGCGCGATCTTCGTCGTGTTCCTGATACTGAGGATCCTGCTGTTCAAGGCAAAAGGCACGATAAAGGGAGAGAATCTGCCGGGCTTTGTCACCGGATCCGGTCCGGTCTATCATTCGTTTCTCAAGCTCCAAGGGAAGAACAAAAAACGGTGATTATTTCGTCGTAATTTATACATAACAAAAAGCAGAGGCCAAAGCGGCTTCTGCTTTTTCATTTCTCTTGTATTATACGCTCGCGTTGACGATAGCGGCGTACTGATCGTCGGGGATCATCGGCGATGTGATCTCAGCCATCAGCTGCGGTGAGATCGCCCCTGTCTTTGCGTACTGACGTCCCGCTTCTTTGATCCGCTCGAGTCTCGGGAGAGTGACCGCAGCCGCCTCAGGCGCGTTGAACATCGGGCTCTCGGGAACGGTGATCATCGTGAGGCCTCCCGGGAAACACAGCTGAAACTGTGCCACAGCAGGCTCGAAGTTATGCGCGCTGTTGGGAAAGCCGCAGCCGCAGATCATCACATATCGCAGGTGTGAGAAATCCGCTTGTCCGACGTGCTCGTACCTCTCTCCCACCTTCTGCATTGCCATCGATGACAGCGGCAGGGTGCGGTCAAGCAGCGCCTTGAGCGGCGCGGGCATACCGTAGCAGTACAGCGGATAGCTCCAGATCAGCAGATCACTGCCAAGGATCTCCTCCAAGATCTCTCTCATATCGTCGTCATGAATACACTTGCCGCCGTTTCTCATGCAGGCAAAACACCCGGCGCAGTATTCGATATGCTTATCGATTACGTGAATGATTTTCACTTCGTTTTCTATGGCGTCATTCATCCCGTCCAAAAAGGCGCGGGTGATGTGCATGGTGTCGCTGTTGTCCTTTTTCGCGCTGCCGTTGAGTACCAGTACTTTCATCATAATCACTCCTTTTTCTTCAAAACGATTTTGATAAAGTTGAGATATTTGCCGCCGCCCGCTTCCATCGTTTTGCGATCGCCCGCGGCGTACTCGTTATCCTGTTTGAGCCAGTCCGCCCATACTTCTTCGTTTGACTCCATCTCAGAGACGCCGATCACATCAGCGCCTTTGCTTTTGCCGACAATATCGCGCCAATACGACGCATCATGGATGTAGTCGAGCTGTTCGGGCGTCCATGAGAGCAAAAGCTCTTTAGGCAGGTTGTCATGGCAGTCCTTCTTCATCCCCGGAACGGCGATGTATATATAGCCGCCCTTCTTGACATACGGCAGCAGCTTCTCGTCGAGATAATTCGGATCGCGTCCGAAATAATTATAGGAGTCGGTAGATACCACTGCGTCAAAGAATTCTTTCTCAAACGGTAGCGCCGTCGCGTCCGCTTTGACGGGGGTGATCTGATCGCCGCTTACGCCCATCTGTCGGAAGAACTTCCTGTTCTCCTCGGGATCGCTCCACAGATCGGCGGCATAGACTTTAAAGCCGTATTCCTTTGCCAAGAACACAGAAGTCAGTCCCTGACCGCTGCCGAGATCACACACCACCGCGCCCGACGGGATATCATGATCTGTCAGGAGTTCTTCTTCGAGCTTGATGGGATTGGGTCCCATGATCTTCGCCATCAGCTCGGGGGTATCATATTGTTTGCTTTTCGGGTATTTCATCCTATTCTCCTTCTCCATCAATGTTGATCAAGCCATTCAAGGATCGTCTGAAAGTCTTCATGATGTATGCCGTGAACGTTGTCATCGTGGGTAATAAAGGTACAGTCGGTGGTATCTTTGAGTTTCTCATACATCGCCTCCGCCTGCGAGAAAGAGACCTGTTCATCCAACTTGCTGTGAATGATCAGCACCGGAATCCTGATCTCATCCGCCCAGCAGATCGCGGAACGCTTTTCGTACTCGGCGGGATTCCCCTGTGGGGTACATCCCATCGTTTCGATCATGACGTCTCTCATATCCTCACGGCTTTCATATGACTCCACCAGATCGCTGACAGCGCTGACCGCGATGATCCGCTTGATCCTGTTGTCCTGTCGCGCCGCCATATAGGTCATCATGCCGCCGCGGGATACGCCCGCAACACAGAAGTCATCCATACTGACAAACGAAAAATGATCCTCGCACAGATCGATCAGCTTGATCACATCATGCAGGTCGTCTCCGCCGAACTCGTCTGATCCCTCACTGCCGCCACCGCCGCGGTACTGCGACGCGATCACGATACGGCCGCACATTGAGCAGATAACGGCGGTAGAATCATCCTCTAACTTGCCGAGATCTCGATTGCCTCCGCGATTATACAGGACACATTTGCCGGGCTCCTGCGACTTTGCCATCGCGCTCGGGATCGAGATATATCCTTTGATCTTATAGCCGTCCGAGAGATAGGTGAACTTGTAGGAGGTACACACCTCGTCATAGCTATCACTCAGATCGAGCTTGACGATATCGAAGATCTCGTCGTTTTCGTAGTCCTCAAAACGGTAAATACCGCCTGTCTCCGTCACATCGTCATTGGTCGGCTGACATGCCGATAAAGGCACAAGGATCAGCAGCGCAACAAGCAGGACGATGATGAGCCGTTCTGCTTTGAGTTTCAACGGGTATTTCATATTGATTATCTCCTCCGATGGGTTCGATCAATTATACCATATATCAGCTGACAACGCAATATTCAAAGAGAAACAGCGAGGTCTGCGCCCCGCTGTTCTTCAAAATAATCTTAGGATGGATTTCGTTATGCGATCGGCTTGCCGATACCTTCGGGACAAGGTATTGATGCAAGATACTTCTGGATCCATGTCGCGTCGAGAACAGATACGACGTTATCTTTGTCAACGTTTGCCGCCGTTTCGTTGAAGAACGGAACATCTATGCTCGCCTTCATCTTCTGGATCGCGGTCGCGTCAAGGATGGTCACCTTGCCGTCGCCGTCGGCGTCACCGAGAATCACAGTGTCGGATTTGACCACTTCAAACTCTGCCCAAACTTCACCGAAGAGGACGCCGTTTCTGGTAGGCGTCGCGACAACGCGATAGGTCCCTTCGTCTTTGATATTCTCTTTTGCAATCTCTGCTTCGGCTGTATCGCCGTTGAGGCCTACTATCTGATAGTAAGTCAGAGTGAAATCTTCGTCCTCGGTGTATTCTACACCCGTCTCGCTTGTAAGAGTCACAGCGGGAGGCGTGATCGCGCTGCCGGTGTAATCGACGGAATCTGCGGAGAGGCTCATCGTGACCTCTTTGTCGTCCGCGTTTGACATAAAGCCGCCGTCATAGAACGCGTCGAGATCGCAGTCTACCACTTCGATACCATTCTCTTCGCAATCCTGCATCAGCGCTTCATACTGTTCCACAGTGATTTCGGCATGATCGTCGATGTCATACGCGCCGATCTCAATCATCTGATGATCCTGTACTGTGACCGTCATCGCCGTGAATTCGTCACCGTTTAAGACCGTCAGTTCATGGATACCGTCCTCTACCGTAGCGAGGAAATCATCGGTGAACTCGAGGATGACACTGCCTTTTTTCTTGTTGTAGGCTTTTGAGACTTTGATATATTTCTTGTTCCAGAAAACCTTTTCGATCTTTTCATACTTCCCCTTGAAGTGGACCGTTTTGCCGTTGCTGAGTTTGGCGTACTTACCATAGAGGTACCTCTGCATCTGATTTCTTCTCTTAAAGCGCAGACGATATACCTTTGTGGTTTTCTTTTGATGGCAGTCGACACATTCCTCGGTATCTTTCACGATCGCCACATTGGTCGTCTTGCCGTCGATCACAACGGCGCCGCCGACGTTTTTCACCTCTGCCGTTGATTCGGTGTTCTGATGGGTACACTCACCGGACTGCGGCTCGGTAAAGACCTTTTTGTTCTTGACATTCTCTTCGGTGTAGACGATCTCAACATGCTTATGATCTGACTCGCCAGCTGTCTGTGTCGCGGGATCATAGCCGGCGGTGTAGAGATCAATGTCGATCACGTCGTTCTCCTTAACGCCGCAAGCCATTCCGCTTTCATCGACTTTCAGCTCACCCTCCTGCAGGACGTGAACGACAGAACGAAGCGTGCTGCGGCCGTCAACCGTGACATAGCCGATGCCGCCCTGCTGCAGCTCGCTTACGGGGATCAAGGTCGCCTGCCCCATCCACGCTTCAAAGCTCATCGGCAAACTCAGGTTCGCATCTTCTTTCAGCGAGGGCCACATCTCGACGAACTTGTTGCCGCCGTCAATATCAGAGGATAACGCGTCCCATGAGATATCGACGACCAACGCTTTGCCGCTTTCAATATTTGTAAAACCGACAAAAGCGACCCGAACGTTCTGCGGCGTAGGCATATCCAGCGCGTTGCCGCCGCCCTCGGCGACGTCTGCCGACGCGGATATCACGGTCAGGGGGATGATGCCGACAATCAGCGTCAGCGCTAAGATGATGGATAAGATTCGTTTTTTCATTTTGGTTCTCCTTTCAAAACAAATGTATATTTAAATAAATGAACAATGATCGATGAACGGTTGCGGGAGCACGTCTGTTAACACACGCGGGAGGTGGTAAACCCCGTAGGGAACGACGCCCTCATCGTTCCGAAACGTTGATTATATCGCGGCGTTTATAAGAAGGCTGTTCCCGTTGGTCGAACAATTTGTATATGCGGTTCGATGTGGGCATCGAACCCTACGACTCTATGCAAACAGTATTTATGACAAGGGGATTCTTCGCTTCGCTCTGAATGACAATTCCTAATTCCTCATTCCTAATTAATTAATCCTCTTCCCTCTTTGAACTCTTTCTCAGGTTCTCCTGCATTTCGTTGAGCTCTTTGACCTGCTTCTTGTAGATAAAGTAGAGGATCAGCCAGATGATAAAGAAAGCGACAAGCTGGATACCTGCGATAAAGAGGATCTCCGTGATACTGCTCACCCAACCGAGCAAAAGCGCTACCGGAATATAGATGAGGATGATCGCCGCGCAGTGGGCGCCTGTCGCCAGCGCCAGCGGCCAGCGTTCGATATCATAGAAGCATACGCCGGCGAAGCAGATCGCGCCGTAGATACCGGAGAAGAGGCTTTGCAGGATCATCGCGAGCACTACGTTTCCGCCCGCTATGCTAAGAAGCTGAGCGGATGTGAAGGACACTCCTCCGGTGGAAGAAGTACCGGTCAAAAACGCAATCACATCACCGATGACAATACCGATCAGAAAGCCGATACCGGCAAATTTCAATGCCTTTTTCAACATAGATACCCCTCCTCTGATGAAAGCCGTTCTCTGATGAGCGGGATATATCGGCGTGACGCCCATGTCTCCATACCGTTGTCAAATTCGATACGGAGGGTGCCGCCGATGGTGAAGTCGTATTTGTGTACCATTTCGAGATTGACAAGCTCAAACCGTGATACTCTGAGGAATCTGCGGGAAAGAAGCTCTTCCATATTCTGCAGCGACTGCTTCGCCTTATAGATCCCGTCTGTCGCGGTAACGCGGACATTTTTGCCGTCGGCGGAAACCATCACGATCTTCTCTTCTTCGATCATACAGGTACAGCCATCACGGTCAAACACCGTCAGCTTTGCGGATTTTTGACGAGACAAACTCTCGACCAGCGCTTTAACCTGTTCGTCCTGCTCAGACGCGCGGATCACAATATCAATGTCGCCCAGCGTCTTGTCCTGCTCAAATCGGACATTCATCTTCTTCATACGGCAAATCCCTCCCTTCTCGTTTTTGTGCGGGATGAATACATTCTCCCGCCTGTTCGCTGAAATATCGGCAGTCGTGACAGGATGGCTCCGTCAGCGAATACAGATCACACCATCCCTGATGCTCCCAGCCGTATTTGGTACGGCAGCATCTGCATACGAAAAGCGAGCAGCTTCCGCGTATGGTATATTCGGTTGTCATCATTCTGGTACGCATACCGAAGCTCACTCCTTTTGTGTTTCTGTCACGATTATACTGAATGATCTCTCAGAAATCAATAGGAACGGAATAAACGGTACTTTTTTCAACCCGAACGGTTATAATATGGATTTATAAGGATGAAAACAGCCGAATTTGACCGTTCAATCCTGATTTGATACCGCTTGTTCCCAATCTATTGAAATTCGTGAACACAATGCGATATAATGACGATGTTGAAAAAATTACCGAAAGGAGAAATATCATGGATCTGAAATTTTTATATCCGATTATCGCAATCGTATCCGTCGCGGTGATGGTAGTATGGGGCTTCCTCGGGAGCGCATGGAACATCAGCTGGATCGCTGTCTTTATCGGAGGCTGCCTGATGGCAATTTTATCATTCATCATTGCCGCTCAGAATAAAAACAAAAAATAAACCGACTGATTTGGGAGGAACTTACATGAAACACTTATTTACCAGAGCACTCGCGCTTGTTTGCATCGTTCTGCTGATCGCGTCTCTCGCGGCATGCGGAGAAAAAACAGAAGATACCGCGGCAACCACCGCACAAACCGCTGCTGCTGACAGCAGCGCAGCTGCTACCGAAGCTGCAGCTCCCGCTACCGAAGCTGCTACCGAAGCTGCCGCGTCCAACGCAGGCATCGTAGGCACATGGGAATATGAATACGGCGGATTCACCTATACTTTCAAGGATGACGGCACAGGTACATATGATATCTTCGGCGATGTGATGAACTTTACCTATACGATCACCGATACCGAAGTGAGTATTCAGTTTGAGGGCGAAGACGCCTCTTCACATCTGGAATACACGCTCAACGGCGACGTCCTGAACATCAAGGACTCCGCCGGAAACGATACGATTTATAACAGGAAGTAAGATTTGCCATTGAATACTATATTGTCATTGCGAGGGCTTTAGCCCGTGGCAATCCCCTTCCTCCAGAAGCTATATTCATAGACCTATTTAGAAACCGGCAGTAATGACAAGGGGATTCCCGCTGTCGCTCGATCGCTCCCTCGGAATGACAGAATCAATTGAGGTAACACTATGACTGATACAAATAAAGGTAAAAGGATATTTTTGATTCTCAACTGCATCGCGCTGGGGATCATCGCAATGAACTTGACCGCGCCAGTACATGAAGCGACCCACCTGATCACCCAGATGCTTGCGGGCGCAAAGCCCGAGCTGCTCGCTTTCGGCTGTGCCGGTACCGTTGAAGGAACAGCGACCGCGAACCTTGACTCGGTCTTCTGGAAAGTGATGTTCGCAGGCTCCGCGGCGCTGATGAATATTGTGATCGGCACCGTTCTGCTGATCGTGCTCAAGAAGGCGAAGCTCGGGCCCCTGAGCCGTGTGCTCGTTCTGATGACGACTATCATGCACTACAGCATGGGCTTCGGCTACTTTCTCAGAGACTTCTTTATGTATGATCCCGACCCCGATCCCGACATCCAGCAGGGCGACTGGGCAAAGGTGTTTGAGAATTTCGGCGGCAATATGGCGCTGAGGATCACAATGCTGATCATCGGATGCTTAGGAATCCTCTTTGTCTTCTATATCGCGTACCGTCAGGCGTTCCACTTCATCAAGGACAACAATGATAAGAAGGAACGCAACAGAGTCGTCTTAGCGATCTACCTCATCCCCTATCTGGTCAACGCGGTCGTGTTCACGCTGGTAGAGCTGAGAGGTCCGGTCGCGCAGGAGAGCTTAGAGAGCTTCTTGATCATCAGCCCGATCATCAACATCTTCGGCATGATCGGCTTCTTCTGGGGATATATGTTTGTCGCGCATATGGTCAAGCCCAGAAAGGACAACGTCTATTACTTCTCCCCCTGCGCAGAAAAGAAAATCGCGCTCTGGATCATCGCGGCAGCGGTGCTCCTCTTTGACGCGTTCGTCCTCTGCCCCGGCATCTATTTCTAAATCATGTCTTTCATAAATGCATAGCAGCGCCCCGACAGGCACGTACTGTCGGGGCGTTGTGTTTTTGAAGAAGTTTTGCACAAGAATAATTCTAAATTGGAATTAAATACAGTATTGAGAACTTTCTCAAAAATTTGTATAATAACAGCGAAACGCCGGTATCGTTTTCGGGTACTGTATCAGTGAAAGACATAAGGGGTTCGCGTGATGAACGATAAAGAGATCATCGCTCTGTTTTTTGGCAGAGACGAAAAGGCAATTGAATATACCGAAAGTCAGTATCGAAGCTACTGCTATTCGATTGCCGACAAGGTACTCCGTAACCGCGAGGACAGCGAGGAGTGTCTCAACGACGTCTGGCTCGCCGCGTGGAACTCGATCCCGCCGAATGATCCTCCGTCTCTCTCCACCTATCTCGGTCGGATCACCCGCAACTTAAGCGTCAAGCGTCTCAGGGATATCAACCGCAAGAAACGCGGTAGAGAACTCACCGTCTACTTGGAAGAGTTAGAAGAAGCGATCCCGACACACAGCAATGTGGAAGAAGCGATAGATAATGTACTGCTCAAGGAATCGCTCGAGCAATTTTTAAAGAAGCAATCCAAAATCAACCGCAGCCTGTTTATCTGCCGCTACTTTTATCTTGACGGTATCGGCGAGATCGCCTTAAGATTCGGACTGACAGAGAACACCGTCAAGCTCAGGCTGTTTCGCCTGAGGAAGAAACTCAAAGAATACTTAGAAAAGGAGGGCGTCGTATGAAATCGCAAGACTTGTTCTCGGCAATTGAAAATATCGACAGCGAACTGCTTTATGACGCCCGTGCGTCTCATATCCCGAAAATTTATATACTGAAAAGAGCCGCGATCGCCGCCGCAGTGGTACTGATACTATTGACGTCGATCCTGATTTACGCTAATTTTGTCATGCCGGTTTCTACCATCGACTTGGAGAGCGGATCCTCCGTGATGCTGACCGTCAACGCAAGAGGCAACATCCTCTCGGTCGTATCCGATCACAAGGAATTCTCTCAGACTCAAGGCAAACCCGCGACTCAAGCGGTAGAGATGATCATCCGCCGGATGATCGAAACAGGCAATCTGAGCGAAGATGAAAACACGATTCTCATCTCAACGGACAAAGAACTCCGACAGGATGTTGAGGATACCGTCCGACATACATTCGACGAGGAACACTTCTCCGGCTGTGAGATCAGCGTTGAGATGAAGAAAGAAGATTTGTCATCAGACGTCCCTTCTCCCGCAAAGTCCGCGCTGATAGATATTCTGACACAAAACAGCGACTGCTTCACCTTTGACAGCCTGACAGACTTATCCGTCAACGAGCTATGTCTGCTTCTTAAGGAAGCGGATATCAACGACGACAGCCTGCATACTCTGGCAGAGCCGTCGCAAAGCAAATATATCGGCAGAGAGTCAGCCGGTCTGAATGCGCTGAAAAGCTCCTCTCTCTCCCCTGTTGACTCCGTCGAGGTAAGGCTGAGCGTGTATCACCGCAAACTTGTCTATCTTGTTACCCTGCGGTCCGGCGACAGCGCCGAGGTGTATTTCATCAACGCGACGGACGGCAAAAACGAGCATATCATCAAAACGACTGCCAATCAGGCAGAAAAGCAAACGCAGGACGAGGTGAGATCCTCCAACACACCGTCGCCGGAGAGTTCTACAACGCCTCAGCCTTATGCCAATGCTCAGGAGCCTGCGCCCACCGCAGAAGAAACAGCAAGCACCGAACAGCCGATAACTTCTCTCCTGCCGACAGAAGCCGTTCAAAATCCTGCGATATCATCAGAATATACCGTGATCCCGATCACGATGCGGGAACTGAGCTTTAACACCATGACGCCGCCTTCATCGGCAAAGGCGGTCAACTTCAACACCCTGTTCGAAGGGCAATATATACAAGACCGTTCGGGCGATAAGAAGAACGAGGGAAGTCTCTGTGTGATCACCGACCTCAGCCAGTGGGATAAATTTCTTTCAGAGAATAATAAAGCGTATGCGGATCAAGACGGATACTCCTGTCCTAATTCCTTCACAGAGAGTTATTTTGACTCTCACTCTTTGCTGATCTGTGTCTGTATGTTCTCCGACGCAAGCTATTATACCACCGTATCGAACATCGATACCGATATGAGTGCTCTGTATATCGACGACAGTCTTTCTTACGGCGATCAGAAAAGCGGAGAATACTATTGCTTTACTCTTTCAATATACGAGCTTGACAAAAATGATCTGTCGTCGGATATGACGATGAATGTTTACTGATAACAAATGTCACTCTGAGAGCTTCAGCCCGTGGCAAAGCCCTCCTCAAAATGACAGCATTTATCAATTATTATTTTTCCGGAGAAATAATGATGAAAAAAATTATATCTGTTTTGCTGATTGTGACGATAGCGGTATTCGCGATACCCGCATCGTTCACGGCGGCTGAATCGTACCGCTATATCGGTGATGTAGACGGTGACGACACGGTGTCGATCCTTGACGCGACGCTGATCCAAAAACAGCTTGCTTCACTGCACAGCTTTACCAAATTGCAAAAAAACTTAGGCGACGTTGATAACTCCCAAACGACCGATATCATCGACGCCACGCTGATCCAAAAGAGACTGGCAAGCCTTGTGGAGGGCTTTTACAAAGAGCGTATCCAAAGCTGGAAATCGGAGATCTACGGGATCGAGTCAATAAACAGCGAGAATACGTATCTGCTCAACACTCAATACTCTTTCTCAATCAGCGCGACACAGCGTCCGATCCCCGACGACTTTCAGGTATTGGTGGACCAGAAGGTTATTCTGGAGAAAGGTGAAGAAACAAGCTTTACCTGCACATTTACCGAAACGGGAGTTCACCATATCCGCGCCTACTGCTACGGAGCATGGGGAAATATTGACAGTTGTCTTTTGACGATCATCGTGACCGATCCGGATACTGCTGCAAAGCCCTCTGTTGACAAAATAGTGTATGACTCTTCTACAGGGCTGATAAACGTCACAGCCTCAGGCGGAACAGCGCCTTATCAATACTGTTATACCATCCGGCAGGTACCTCCCCCACCTCCCGAACACGGACCGGAATTCACAGATGCGTCGTTCGTATTCAAAATGGATACTGACGGTTCCTACTATCTCTACTGTGATTTTTGTGATGACCCGGATGTACATGTCCCAACGTATCACCTGTCAAAGGATCTATATTATCAGCTCGAGGTACAGGCGCTTGACCAAAAAGGCGCGCTCTCACAGGTGAAAAGTATTTACATTCAGAAATAGCACTCGTTTGAAATATCTTCTTCAAGGGCCCGAGGAAGTTTTCAGAATATCAGTTAAAACCATATCAAGAAAAGAGGTACAACGATGAAAAAGAAACATTTGATCTTTACTCTCGTTTTCGCGCTGGTGTTCTCCCTGACTCTCGGGACGGTTACCTCCGCGCAAAACACAAACAGCTACGGCATTCCCGAGGACGAACAGATTGAACGCGGTATCATGTGGGAGGACCTGAACTCTCTGGTCTGTGAAATCAACGAACGATTTCTCGATGAAAACATCACCGGCAACTACTTCACAAGCAACTACACAAATGCGCTGAGAAACGCGCGCGACTATGCGCAGTATCTGCTGGATTCTCCCGCATCCACCTTAGGAGAGCTCTCCGATATGGCGGACAGCCTGCGCTATATGATCTCTGAAAGCGGGAATCCCGCCAACCACGAGCTTGCCTGTCACTATACCGTCGCTTTCACCGACACGCAGGGCTGGGGCGATACTATCTATGTCTATGCGTGGAACACAAAGGGATTCTTTGAATTCGAGTGGCCGGGAATGAGCGTCAGAAGCTCTTATACCAACGAATTCGGACAGAAGCAGTTTTACGCCTATATCGGAGAGGACTGCGACTATGTGATCTTCTCCTCTTCATCGGGCGCGCAAACCGTGAATATCCCTCTCTATGACAAAACAGGCTACTACCCCACCGGAGAGGTTGACGCAAAGGGTAACTACAAGGTGAACAACTGGCATATCAGCAATCCGCGCTATCCGGAGTATACCGTTCCCACAGATCCGACCGAATCGACGCAGGCTCCTGTTCCTACCGAATCGAACCCGACAACGTTCACTGAGTCTTACGGAGATATCCCGCATTTCTCACCGGATAACCCGAGCGAGAACTATATCAATTATTATCTGCCAAAGTATGATACGACCGTCAAGCTGACCTTACGCAATTATGGGAGTGAGCTGTATAATGAGCTGTATAACCTGATCGTTACTATCGACTCGACCATCGGCGCTCCGGGCAACAACTACTCCGATGATTATAGGGAGCGCGTCATGCGGGTGAGGAACTTCTCCGCCTCTGTCTATAATCACGACCGTATGGAGGATCACGAGCTGACCGGTGCGATCCGATCTCTCCAAATGGCGCATGACGGTGAGAGCTACGGCAGGATCATCGACTGTCTGCGATTTTATTTCATCTATGCCGACTATGAGCCGACACAGGCAACAGAGCCTACCGAAGCTACCGAGCCGACGGAGTCAAATTACAAACCGGGTGAGGTTCTGGTCATGCTTAACTCCGGTTCCGCTTCTACAATCAGTGATTTGCTGAGTGATTTTGAGATCGAGGAGATCTACCTGCTCACTCCCGGCTCAAACCTCAAGTGCTTCCAAGTCAAGTTCAGAGAAAAGTCAAAAGAGATTGTTTGGAGGGCGATCAAAGCGCTGAGCGCAAGTCCTGACGTCAAATCCGCCGAACCGAATTATATCGGACAATACGGCGTACTGTATCTGTGCGGCGATGCGGACAACGACGGATCGGTCACAGTTCTCGACGTAACCAAAGTACAGAAAGTACTGGCGTCTGTCGAAGCCGATACAACCGGTCTGGTGAATCGCTGCGGCGATATCAACGGCGACGGTCTCGACATTCTCGATGCCACATCGATCCAGAAGTATCTAGCGGGAATTGACGTTCCCTATCCTATCAACGAACTGATCGCATAACGGCAAGAACAACTGTATAGAAAACTCTTTATCATAATCCCCCTTAAACGGAGACAGGTTCGGCAACGCCCCGCCGGACCTGTCTCATTTTTGATATTCCTTTGTAGATCAAAAAACATTGTCATCGCTTCACTGATGTGGTATAATCTCTTATATCGAATTTGTCCGTTTGATATCATGATATTTAAGGAGAAACACCCATGCTGTTATCCATACTGTTCTTTTTGATCAGCTTAGTGCCGTCTGTACTGTTTTTTGTGTTTCTCAGGAGACGCAGGAAGGACGAGCCGCTTTATAAGAAAAAATGCACCTATGCGTTTGTCATCGGTCTGCTCTGCGCGCTGCCGATCATTGTTGTTTCCGGTACGCTTTACCTTCTCAACGGCTTTCTGAAACTCACGGTGCTGAAAGATATGCCCGCGCTGGTTTATCAGGCTATCTACAACTTTATCGTGCTGGCGTTCGCCGAAGAACTCGTCAAATATCTGTGCCTTCGCCTGACGCTCAGAAAGAAGCTCTACGCCTTCACATGGGCGGATATCGTTGCGTTCATGGTGATCATCGGCACGGGATTCGGGATAAACGAAGCGATCGTTTACGCCATCGGCGCGGATCCTATGACCATGCTGGTGCGCGGTCTGACAATGGGACACGTCGGCTACGGCTTCATCATGGGCTGGTTCTACGGAAAGAGGCTCTATACCGGGAAAAAGCGCTATGCCTTCTTCGCCATTATCATACCGTGGGTACTGCACGGAACATATGACTTCTCCCTGTCACAGGAGTTTATGGCGATCAATGACAACCTGTTTTTTGTCGCGTTTATCCTGGCGATATTGGATATCGTCTTGGTAATCCTGACGATCCGATTCTTCATCCGCGTAAGAAAGCATAAGAACGAACGCTGCCACCAACCGCTCTTTACGCTCGAAGAAAACACAGTTTTGAAATAAAACTTGACTTTTGAAAGGTGAGATGGTATACTAAATCTCGCACGAAAGAAGGAACTTCGCATCTGCGGCGTCAGAACGGCAGCTCACCTTTCATTCGTCAGTATAAAACAGGTAGGGGTATAGCTCAGTTGGTAGAGCAGTGGTCTCCAAATCGCCAAGCGACAGCTCGTCGGTTGGTTTTTTTATTGTCTTAAACCTCAGAAATGGCTTGAATACTGGACTTTCGGCACATTACCGGAAGTCTTTTTCTTTTCAAACTTTTCAATAATTCGTCAATTTTTCGAACAAATTCGAAACAAAAATCCTGAAAGTAGTATCATATCATCATTTGAGTAGTACTCGCGAAAAACAGCTCGAAAACCACCCTGAAAACCAGTCTGAAAATCGGTCTGAATCCACCCTGAAAAGGGTAATCAAAACCACCCGTTCAACGGGTGGTTTGCACAACCCCTAGAAGGGGATAAT
>CAZPOG010000005.1:0-41772 GCA_964588105.1 uncultured Ruminococcus sp.
ATATCGAAGATAAGATCTACGAGGCAAGACGCGAGGAGATGGCGCTTCGACTCAAGGAAGTCAGAGAGCGCGAGATCATCATTGCCAAGCTGACTGCCGAACTCGAGCAGGCGAAAGAACAGATCCGCCAGCGCGATATCAAGATCAAAGAACTCGAATCCCTGATCAACGCGCTCAAGAAAGAGCTCGAAGAGGTCAAGGAAGAGCTTCGCAAGGCGCAGGTTCGTATCATGGACCTCGAGGCGGAGAACGAACAGCTCAAGGCGCGCGTCGCAGAGCTCGAAGCGCTTGTCGCTCAGTTAGAGGCTCAGATCACCGCCCAGCTCGCTGCGATCGCCGCTCTCAAGCAGAGAGTCGCTGAGCTCGAAGCTACCGTTGAACAGCTCAACGCCGAGATCGAGAACCTCAAGGGCGTTATCCAGCAGCAGGTTCAGACCATCAGAGCGCACGAGGAGACCATCGCCGCTCAGGAGAACACTATCGGCGGTCTGAACGCTCAGGTCGCGACCCTCACCACTACGGTAGGCGGTCTTACCGCGGAGAACTCCACCTTGAAGGCGAATCTCGAAGAGAACGCACGCACCATCGCGATGCAGTCCGATGATATCGCCGCAAAGGCCGCAGAGCTCTCTCAGGCTACCGCCGATATCGAGAAGCTCACATTTAACCTCAACAATCTTCAGACGGAGTATGATTCTACCGTCGCGAGATACGCGAACTATCAGCAAGAGCTCGACACCCTCAACAACACCATCTCCGAAGGAGAGAGGAAGAAGGATGAGCTCGAGCATGAGATCCGTGTTCACCTGAATATGCTCTCCGCCAAGGATGCGATCATCAGCACCTTGAAGGAAGAGAAGAAAGCAATGACCGACAAGATCGAGGGCGTCGACGCTGTCGAAGCGGCAGCCGCCGCAGAGGTCAAGAAGGCGAGAGATCAGATCGCTAAAACCGAGACCGAGTGCGTAGGCCTCAACAATACGGTCAAGGCGCAGGTCGCTACCCTGCAAAACCGCGAAGAAGAGATCAAATCACTCAAAGAACAGGTCTACTCCGCGGGTGTCGAGAGAGACGCAGGCATCAAGGCTGTTCGCGACGAGTGTGACGAGAAGATCCGTCAGATTACTGAGAGCTATGAGCAGAAGATCGCTCAGCTCGAGGCGCAGACCGTAGCCGCCTGCAATTTCAACGACGAGCAGAAGTACACCATCCGTCTCAACGCTGAGAAGAAGCAGATCCAGCAGGAATACGACAAGAAGCTGGCTGTCGCTACCAAGAAGGCAAGACAGTTTGTCAAGAAGGCAAGAGTGCTTGTCGACGATCGTCCCGGCGCAGTGCTGAAGTTAGACGGCGCGGACGACTACAAATAATATTTACAAACCCGATACATTTATTGCTCAGACAGAGCAAATATGTTATAATGAATTAATTTAAAACAACGGAAAGGAGCGATATTATGAAGCAGACACGTCATTCTCTGATGGCCAAGGGCATCATAGTATTGCTCTCTCTGCTTGTTTTGGCGTTTGCCTTTACATTCGGCTGGTATACAACGGCTAATCCCAGAGCGGACGCCGGCGGTTTGAATGTCAATGTTAAGGGTACCGCTGACTTCGATTACGCGATCGGATTCTGTACCCCCGCGACCGGTTATGAGTATCTGCATACTGCTTTTACCAACTCCGCGGATATGACGTTGAATCTGAAAGAACTCACCGCGACAAACAGCAACAATGTCACAGAAACCTATGACTTGCTGTATGATTATAAGCCGATCGACGTTACCGGCAACGGCGTCAAGCTGATTCGTCCCGCGATGAGCTACGGAAACTGGAGCGTCAACACCGCGTCCAACAACTATTCTAACGCCGAAGCGAACGTTCAGTACATTTCCTTCGATCTGATTGTCAGAGCGAAGAACGCCTGTACGGTTTCTCTGGACGCGAACTCTTATGCCAAGGGTAACTGTGAGAACGCACCCGGCGACGGTACTCTTTCTGGAGCCAACGCACCCAACAAGTCCACCTACGGCAACTTCTCCAGAGACGCGATCGTAGGCGCGGTCAGAGTTGCGTTCTTAGATTACGACAACTCCGGCGACCCTTCCTTCAACTCCCAGAAGCTGCTCACAGAAGAACAGAACACCTATGAATCCGAACCCGCGCTGCTGTGGGTTCCCCGCCCTGATCTGTACCTCAATAACGGCGGAAACGATCTGGCTACCACAGGCTGGATGCTGGCGACAGGCGTTTTGCCTTCCACTACTTACACTCGCGTCAGCGGCGGCGCCGATACCCATACCGAGACCGGCTACAGCACCTACAAGCATCAGTATTATAACATCTTTGAAGTCGGACAGGGAGAGACAGCGACTACCGTTATTGACAACAGCGATTATGTCAAGACTTCATCTATTGACAACAATCGAGTCAAGTTTAACCAGATTTCTCCGATCCTCAGAGTCGTTATTCCTGAGGATAGCAACAACAACGGCCAGCACGACGCAAACGAGTATTATTACGGAAAAGTCAGAATTCGTATCTGGCTTGAGGGTACCGACAGTGAATCCCGCCGCGCTTTGACCGACGGAAAGTTCAGCATCAGTTTTGATTTATCTACCCATTAAACCGGGTTTTCAGTAAGAGATTACTTCAGATATATTTTGGAGCAGATATTATGAGTAGAAAAGAAAAAGAAAAAAATCAATCTACAAGTAAATATCGCAAATTTAAAGTTTCGCCTCTGATCTTCGTCATCGCTGTGATAGAGGTCTTGGTTCTTGTGGGCGTTTCCACCTTTGCGTGGTTCTCTTTCACATCGAGCAAGACGCTTGATTCCGGTATTATCGGCGTTGAGGCGGACTCCGGTCTTGATATCGACTTCCAGTATGCGAACAAAGAAGACTACATCAACATCTGGAACTATATCGATGATGACTTTGAGTTTGAGCCCGTTACCTCCTTGGACGGCAGAAACGTCTTTATTCCTACCTCCGGCACCTTTGCTTCTCAGGATACGGGTAACATCATATTCCGTGACGGCACCATCAACGATATCAACACCAAGTATCTGAACATTGACTTTGAGCTGACCAACACCTCCGACTATGATATGGATATTTACCTGAACAACACTTCGTTCTTCAAGGTAAGAAACTCTCAGGATGAGCTCGAGGAGAGCCGCGCGCTGCGTCTGGCTTTCTATACCAACGACGGCAACTCCGGCAACGTCGGATCCTCACTGATCGCGGGTTCCTCCGGTTCTTCCGACGGTTCGGATTCTTCCTCTACTGTTTCCGAGGATTCCTGCACCATCTATTTTGACAGTGATACGATCAGCGGCTGGAGCGGTAACATTTACGCCTATGTATACGACAATGACAGCCCTGTCGTCAGCCCCGAGTATCTTTCGGCATGGCCGGGCTTACAGATGACCAGAGTCAGCGGAAAGATCTATTCCGTGACTTTCTCCAATCCTTCCGAAGGTACTAACCTGTTAACATACGATAAGGTTATCTTTACTGACGGCGACGGTCATCAAACTGTTGCGAAAACCGTAAAAAAGGATTATCTTTATCAGTACTCTGGTACTACCGGTTCCCCTTATACGACCAACACCGTATATTTCGTCAAGCCTTATGATTGGTCGACCGTATACTGCCATACATGGACTTCCGCTGGCAACACCCATTCCTATACGACATGGCCCGGCGACGAGATGCAGTATGTCGGATCCGGTATCTATTCCTATACCTACAACGCTACCTCCGGCAGTAACAGCCGGATCGACGGTTTCCTGTTTGACAACGGTAATCAGGGCAGCGGAAATCAGACGGTTGACATTTCAACCAATCCTTCCCCGAATAACAGAATTTACGTTGCATCCGGCAGCGGTACCTACAGCGCTTCACAGGCAACACGCACCGGAACAAGTACGGTGCTGCATTTTAACGCGGAATCTCAGAGCGATACGGCAGCGATGAAGTACAACAAGGTCTACTTCTTCAACTCCTTTGGCTGGGAGAAGCCTTACGCAACCGTGACGATAGGTTCCGGTTCCCAGATGAACACTTGTGATATCCCGATGGTATCCCTCTCCGGCAACGTGTATTATTGTTCGATCCCCGAGGTATACACCCACGTTTATTTCCGTGACAAGAACCAAGGCAATAACGTAAGGCTCCGTACCACTCAGGACGATATTGTAGACGGAACGGTTTACCGTCCGAAAGATGATGAATTTGACGGCGGCGGTTCCTATTTGATGTCCACCTTTGAATACGACACCCATATTCAGGAGTCCGGCTATCCCGTTATCTCTCCGGGCGTATCGGTTGGTTTCCAGCGTCCGTATTCTCCCGTAGTCACTATCAACCCGACCTCAGGTAAGGCGACAGAGGTTATCCCCGCGTTCTCCAATTCTATCGACGACTACATCTACAGTGACACCGGCAAACCGGTCTTCTCCATCAAGTCCGGTCATATGCTGTCGCTGTCGATGGTACTGTGGCTGGAGGGTACAGACTCCGCTACCGACGATGACACCTATCCCGCCCATAACATCCAGCTCAGACTGGAGTTTGCGACAGTTACGCACAAGACGCAGCCTGTGACCGAAGATGTTGCTTATAACACCGGCGAGTCAGGCTACTACACATATAATTTCTACGATAAGACCCGTGAGTTGTGGACCTCCGACCGTCAGTCGACAGAGTCCGGCGTTACCGTGGCGCCCGTTATGCAGCTCTATGATAATACCATCAAGCGCGGCTACTTGATGGAACCCTCCGACTATGGCTCCTATGACGGTAAGAGAAAGGTCAGCTGCTGGTCGGTAAAAGCGCCGCAGTCTATTGCGACTTGCGGACACGATATCATCTTCCGACGCGTTAACCCGTATGACGAGGATGAGGTTTGGAACTACTGGTATGCCGGCCCTGTAGCGGGTTCCGGTTCTGTCAGTTCCAATCTGCCCATCTATGATATCGCGAAGACCGGTTCAGGTGATGATCTGACGATCTCATTCACCGCTTTCGCGGACGGCTCGCCGCTTTCGTCTATGCCCGGCGTCGGTTCCGGCGCGGATGTTCCGGCTAAATCCTGCGGCGGCTTGTGGGGCAACCATGCCGTACGTACGGTCACCCTCTATGACGCTGAAGCGAATCAGCCTCTGAAGCATAACGGCTCTGACGGAATCATCACCGTCAACTACAGCTATACTTATACCGCCAACAACGCCAATGTCCGCCCTGTCATGATCGAGTACAAGGCGTCCGGCCCCAACTACGGCTCCTTCTACTATATCATCATGCCGAACGCGGCGTACACCGCGAACGGCCAAACGGGCGTTACCTGTACCTTCAAGAACTATATCAACTTCGATCCCGGTTACGCGATCAACTCTGACAGGAACAGCAATATCACCTTCCAAAAATCCTATCCCGGAGGAAAGGTATCCGGTGACTACTTCGCGCTGTACACGGATAATGCCGGTCAAAACGCAAGCTATTGGGGCTCGGATATGCTCTATGTACAGACGAACAGCGAGACCCAGAGCGCGGTCTACTCCGGATCTACCGGTACTTACGGCCCGCGTCTCTTCCAGGTGAAGTTTACCGACGGTACCAACAACAAATGGTGTTACTTCCGATATAACTCTAATCTGAATCCTTCGAGCGGTACCGGCTTTGCCTGTGTTATCCCGAACGATAAAGCTTATACCTCGTTCAAGCTGCAGCGTAATAACTATGACACTCCCGATACGCTCTATAACGAGACCTCCAGCATTTCGCTCGGAAGCACAAATGTTACGATCGCAGACCCGAGGAGCAGCAGCAATAACCGCACCGTGAGAGTAGTCCACGCGAACAACCACGGCTACTGTGTAACGCACTTTGAGTCAAAGATCACGCTCCAGACGACGCAGACTTCTATGGGCACAAATACATATATCCACGCTTGGGGCGATTCCGGTAACCTGAACAACGCGAGCTGGCCGGGCAACTATATGTATCAGCAGGGTACCGCCGGCAGCAATCCTACCCTGTACCAGTTCCATTATGATAATCTGAATGTCCTTAAGTATAATAAGATCATCTTTGCTTATTGGGTTGACGGCAACAACAACGCAGGAGGTCAGTCTAACCAGCAGACGCTCAGCATTGATAATATCTATACTCAGATGATATTCGAGTCTAAGAACGGTAACAATATCAACTGGACCGGAAACAACGGCAATCAAGAAACTATGAAGACGAGTACTTGGACCATCGGCTCATGGCCGCATACGACGATCCAGACATCATAACCCTATGATACACACGGACTCCCCTCCGGAATACTTTATAAAGAAAGGTGGTGTCACAATTGAATAACGAGCATAAAAACGTAACCAAGAAAAAAGCTCTTGAGCTCAAGCAGACCAAGATGCTCAAGTCTTCTCATGTTCTGATCGCGATTGTGGCGCTGATAGAATGTCTCATTCTGCTCACCTTTACGACCTATTCCTGGATCGAGTCCTCCTCCTCTCTGGTCATCATGAACGGCCCCAAGTCTGCCGTCGACGCCGGAGATGACAGCAAGATTGAGAATATCAACATCACCGATACGCTCGACTATCGTATCAACATTGACACAAGCGGAACCCTGCAGGATGTTAACAACTTCTTCCGCAAGGTGAAGTACTATGAGTACTCCAAGTGTACCTCCTCCGACGGTATCAACTTCTTCTTCCCGAGAAGAAACAACACCAACGTGAACGCGTCCACCTTCCGCAGAGGCGATACGACAGACTACAACACTTCCTACTACTACTTTGACTTTGTTGTCAACAACAGCACCCGCTATGGTAAAGACTTCTATTTTGACGAGGATTATTGCTATACCATCGGCGGCGCCAAGACCATCTTCAACGCAACCAGCGACGACGCGGATCTCACAGCGGTTTACGGAGACGGCACTACAAATCCCAACAACTATACCCGTCTTGACGCTCTGCGCGGCGCGATGCGTATGTCGATTTCTACCCAGATCGGCACCGGCGCGACCGATACCAGATTGTATTCTTCCTTCGCTACCTCCGGCTACAAGTCGATCAATCCGAACGTGACCCCGTATAACGATACCCAGCTTACACCCTCAGGCAACGGTTCTGAGGTCACGACCCATAACATCACCCAGTATGTCTATCAAGAGACAAACGGCACTCCTACTTCTTCCAAGCTCTTCAACGCGAGAAAGAATAAGGAGACCAAGGTCTCCATCCGTATGTGGTTCGATATGCTTGACCCGAACTTCCAGACAGCGTTCGGTTTCTCTACCTCGACTCACAGCTTTGATACGGATCTCTTTGCGAAGATCCCTGCCGCGGTGATCGGCGTTAAGTTCGCTCTTAAGTGTACCGATAACGACTACCAGGCAGTTTACTTTGACGACTATACCTTCTCTAATACCGCCGCGGCTCATCTGTCCGATGAGCAGAACAACTACAGCATGTGGTTCTACGCTTATCAGCCCGCTACCACCAGCCCTCAGAGAGCTGCAGGTTACAGATGGCTCAAGATGAACAAGGATGACGCTGCTTCTGAGCGCAACCGCTGGTACACCGGTGAGGCGACCCTGACGATGATGGGTACGGATCCGGGTGAAGGTATGCAGGGCTCATATCTGGCGAACGCCAAGTTCGTCTACGCTCCGGACGCGAATAACGACGGTACGCCCGAGACGGGAGGATCCGGCGTTTATACATGGAAGCTTCCCGCGGCGCCGCCGGACGACTACTACTTCAACGCGTACAGCTACACGCCGTACTGGAATTCTAACTCCGGCAGCGCGACTTATTACGGCGTCGGTGTGTGGGATGACGGCGACGCGAACTCGATGGTATATCTGAAGTTCAAGGATATGGCGACAGGTACTACCGACGTTGCTTACAACGGCTCCACCGGCGCGAGCAAGAGCTTCCAGTATATGAACTACTCCGCATCGAACTCGTCCAGAAGCGTCGTTTATGTCGACAACGATTCTACCGGATTAACTCAAGCCGTGGCGCAGACGACCGCAGGAATGCATTATAACAACGAGGATTCAGACGATCCGTTCTTCGAATCCTATGTACCGAAGAGCTGGCTCTCCGGTAATTCCTCCAATGCGTACTTCAGTTATTGTCCCGACGGCTACTACGGCAAGTACTATGCTACCCAGCGCTGGTCAGGTCTCAGCCCGAACAATTCTGCGACCGGCACCTACACCTACACCGCGCTCGGCTATACGGACAGCGCTACATCTAACAGCAATAACGCACGCTTGATAATGCATTATAACCACAGCACTTCCAACGTCTTACCCGGCGTCGGTACATGGGGAGACGTTGAGAGGATCAACCTCTCCACCGAGCTGATCGACAGCGATCATATCGCGGATTATCGCTACTTCATCGGTATAACAGGCTACTCGTCATCATCTCTCAGCAGTAGTAAGAATTATTATCCGATGACGCCCGATGCGACGAACACCTTATTCTATGCGTATGTTCCGAAGGATTACGGCAAGAGTTCGGCTCTGATCAACTTCGTAAGATATAATACATACAGAACCGCTAATCAGTCGGCGAGCATCAACGCCCGCTGGTTCGGCAACCGCCGCAACGATTGCTCCACCTTCTATCCGGTATCGATCAGTACCGGCACCACCACGGACTATACGCGCGGCTACTGGAATCTGTCCGTATTGGTCGACGGATCCTATGAGAACCTGATCTACGCTACCGTGGTTACCGATAATGCAACTTCCGGCGGTACGCTCCAGTATTCTACTGACGGAAGCACATGGAGCAGTGCGATCATGCTTGACCGCTATCGCTGGTACGCTCCCGCGGATGGCAGCCAGACGATCTCCACCGTCTACTGGAAGTGGACTCCGTATCAGGCAGGCTCCTACCAAAAGACAGTTACGGTTAATGGTACCCCGACTACGACTACCGTCAGTTACGGCGCGACCATATTCAACTATACTCATAATCTCTCGAACGGTCTCTATAAGGTCGTTACCGAGAAACCTAACGCGGTTACCGCGACAGGTATCGAGAACGGACCGGCGCTCTCCGGCGCGTTACAGGATGACGATGACGCCGAGGATGTCGATACTGAAGATTCCGAAGATGAGGATTTAGAGGATTCTGAAGATGAGGATTCAGAGGATCTCGATGAATCCTCTGAGGATCTTTCCGATGATGAGACGTTCGATACATCCAACGATACCGATTATTACTACGATTACACCGAAGAAGAATAATCCGTAGGGCACGATGCCCACATCGTGCCGGAAGGGTCTTGACCCTTCCGCCAAAGCCACGATGCTCAATCGTGTCGCACGCTCCCGAACGGGAGGCAAAATAAAAATCTACAGAAAGGAGAGTCGAAATGAGCAGAAAAGGAAAGAATAATCATTATCATTATGCGGAAAAATTCGAAGCGAAGGCGCGTATGAGCGCGCGCGACGCGTTGAGGATCCCGAAGAAGTCCATCATCTTCACGATGCTGTTCTTATTGGCGTTCGGCTTGATTTCGACTACCTTTGCCGCGTATGTGACCGACGATACCATCAACCCCGACGGCATCGTCTCTGTCAGACTGCGCAACACCCTCTCCGAGCGTCGCGGCGCGGACTATGTAGATGAATTTGCCGATGCAGAGGAAGAGGATTTAGCCGACTCCGGCGCAGAGATGGATCTGGCTGAGTCTGCCGCAACGACCTACTATTATCGCGGCGGAAAGAACAGTTGGGGAGCTACCGCGATGACCGCCAGTTCGGATGGTTTCTACGCGTACTATTCTGCAACAGGCGGCGCGCATCAGTTCAAGATTGCGACTTCCACATCTTCATATGATTATAACTATACCTATGTTTCAGCAGGTTTTAACAGCACAAACGTTACTGATATAGGCGATTACAGTCAAGATAACTGCTACTGTTGGTACAGCAGCGCGCACTATATCATCATTTATTATCCGAGTACAAAGATCAACTCTTCATCCAGCCCGAAGATATGCGCTTCAACAACTTTGCCGGATAACTCCATGAAGGTCAAGCTCGGCGAATTCTTCACCAACCAGAACACGACAACTGAGCATGATATGACATTGAGCTCCGGTACATGGACATATTCGCAGTCTCTTGCCGGTAACACAACACGTGATTTTTATTTCCACGTAACTTGGAACACTTCACTTATCAGCGATGAATTTTATAAAGATCAGAATGCGGCTACGATGACCTACGATCATTGTACCAACTGGACATTTGAGCAGAACAGCGGCAACAATCCCAAGCTGGCGACGGTTATTGCCGGAAGTTATACATTCTCCTTTACTTACGGTACTACAAAGACAGTATCCGTTACCTATCCGAAGTATGCTGTTTCCGCATCAAGAGAGCCTACTGCCGCGGCAAACGTGCCGACTGTCAGCGTTTCGTCAGTTTCTATCAGTGGTTCTACAAAACTGACCGCTCAGACTGCAAACACAGGATATGAATTTGTCAAGTGGGAAGTCACCCAAGGTACTGTGAAGACCGGCTCGTATGCAAGCGGCACCGCGATTACGGAAAGTACCACGAACCCGCTGACCGTGTATCCTTACGGTACTGGAGGAACGGTTAAGTTAAAGGCGGTTTATAAAGTCGCAGAATATAACATTACCTATAAACCGGGTTCTGCTCAAGGTATTTCCGGAAGCCAGTTCATAGAGAAAAAGCAATATAATGTTACTTATTATATCTCGGATAAAGTAGACGGGGATGACAATTTATACTTCTCCCGTCCCGGTTATACACAGGAAGGATGGTCGACGTCCGAGAACGCGACTTCTGTTCCGACTGCGTATCAGTTTGGCCATAGCTATACTACAAACGCCGCACGGACGCTCTATCCGGTATGGAGCATCGACGCGCCTGAGGTTTCTGCCAACAATGTCTCCCAGTATGTGGCGGGCAGTACGGCGATCTCGTTAGCCAGCGCTTCATCAGCGGTTGCTTCGACTGATGCTTACGGTCTTACAGCGACTATGAGTTTTGCGCTTGATAACACCGCGGCACAGCCCACAGGAGGAGACGCGACGATCACCAACGGTAATTTCTACGCTACGGTCCCCGGTATCTATACCATCAAGATGACCGGTACCGTTACCGCCGCAACGAATACGACGACAAACGGTTCCGCTTCCGATACGACAACCTTTACGGTAACGGTCGTTCCTGATCAGCCTGAGTTTACCATCACGCTTGACGGCTGGTCCGGTGAAGGCGACGGAAGTGCAGCAGATCCTTGGAAGATCCTCTTAGGCACGACCTACTACTTCAGCGCCGCTGTCGATAACCCGGTTGCAGGGTTGACCTATTCCTGGTCAAAGGACGGAACGACATGGAACAACCTCTCCGGTGAGTCCGATCCCTATGCGAATGCGACGGTTTCAAATTCCGAAACCGGTATGATCAATGACGAAATCACCTTTGGTTCGATCACTGCGAATCAGTCTACATCTCAGTCATTGACCTTTACTCTCTGGCTTAAGGCAGAGCGAAACGGGCAGTCTGCTACTGCGGACGCACAAAGTTATAAATATAAAGTACAGCCGCTGATCGAGACCTTCAAGTTCCAGCCTATTCACAAGATTTACGACGAGTATGACGAGAGCGTCAGCGTTCTGGCGGAATATAACCTCACTAATCCCACGGGATACACCACCACGATGTATTTCTCTAAGGATATGAACCAGTATATCCCGATCCAGACGGAGACCGGCACCTTTATCTCAAGCTTTGACACCACTTTGAGGAACTACCTCTATCCGGCGGGCGTCAAGTACTTCAAGATGCAGATCACCAAGGGTAACCTGACCTCAACATCAGATACCCTGCATACTACTGTCGGCGCCAGGGATATGGACGCTACCAAGCCGTTCTATTTCATCTACAACATCAGCGGCAGCGATCTGGTCAGCAAGCGCGTGATGGCTTTCTGGGCTGATTCCGATTCTTTGACCGGTTACAGCTACCAGACCGCTCAGGACGTCAACCTCGGTATCGCCAATAAACCGCAAGGCGTCAGATTCCGTGTGAATCTCCCCGAGGACGCGGAGGACGTCATCTTTGCCGTTGTCGGCAAGGACTCCGATAACATCGACTACTACGGAATGCCGACCTATTCAAGCGGTGTCTATTCCTTCAGCACCCCGTACTTCACTGCGATGAGCGAGAAGTTCACTCCCACAGACGACCAGACTACCTACACCGCGACCGCAATATCCGGCTCCGGCGTTCAGAGTATGACGGGCAGCCTTTCCGGATTTGTTGCCGGTTGATGTATTTCTCAAAATCTTTTCACAGGAGGTGAGACCATGAGTAAAAAGAATAACAAAAAAGCAAAGGCGAAAGCCGCGATCACCCGCAAAGGTGTGATGCTGGTCGCTTTGCTCGCCGCGATGATTCTGGTGGTGAGTATCGTGACATTCAGCTACTCGTGGTTTGAGCCTCAGACCGTTACCGGCAAGGGTCTCTCCTTTAACGAGGACAGCCGCCTGCGCTCCGAGGACTGCTCTTTTGAAACCCATAAGGGAGAAGTCGTGACCCAGGCGATGAAGACCAACGCTCCCGATACCTACAAAGGGTACTTTATCGATCAGGTAAGATACTTTGATGAGGTACAGACCGGCACGGTTCCTATCCCCGCGAACAGCAGAGTCTACTTCAAGACGGATATCACGAACGGTATCGGAGCCAACTCCCGTACCAACGGCGAGTATCCTTCGATCGTATCGCTGTATATCTCCACGATGCCCGGCAACCTCACGGTCGCCTGCACCTATCCTTCCAACTCCGTGCGTTTTGTCAGCTCGACCCAGTATGATTATTACATCATCCGCAACGCCTATGTGAAGGTCAGAGATGACGAGGACGTTGACGGTCCCGGCTTGCTCGAGGTCGAGTGGTTTGTGGAGAATAACACAGGATCCGCAAAGAGTATTAACCTCAGCAACCTGTACCTGATGTACAACTAAAATGTTAAGAACGCCGCCCTTATCGGGCGGCTTTTTTCCGTTTGTTCTTGTAGCGAAGGGACTTGTCCCTTCCTTTGTCATTCTGAGCGCAGCGAAGAATCTTAAGATCCCTCGACAAGCTCGGGATGACAAATCTCTTATTTTGCTTGACGGAGACTGATCGTTGTTTTATAATAGAACTATCCAAAAGAAGGAGCGATGGTATGAGCAGCAAAGATGTTACAGTTCGCAAACCCGGTGTCGGACGCAAAATCGTCAACGTTCTTACGACAGTGCTGCTGGTGCTGTTGGTCGCGATCGTGATATTAGTCTTTATTGCCCGCGTAACGGGACATTCTCCGTCTGTCTTCGGCTATCATATCTTCCGCGTATCCTCCGGATCAATGGAGCCTACGCTGAATGTCGGAGATGTGATCCTCGTCAAGTCAACGCCACCTTCTGAGATACATGAGAACGATATTGTCACCTACAACGGCTTGGAGGGCGATTTTGCCGGCAAGGTGATCACCCACCGTGTTGTGGAAGAGCCCGAAGAGGACGGAGGCATTTGGTATTTTCAGACACAGGGAGACGTCGAAGGCTCACTCCCCGACCCGAAGATCACCTATGATCAGATCGAAGGCAAGTTTATCACCAAGCTCACCGTTCTCAACCATATTTATTCCTTCTTCCTGTCGCCCTACGGACTGATCACGTTTGTCTTCATTATCATTGCTCTGTTCGGCTATGAGATGATCTCGCTTGTCCTGTCGTACCGGTCTCTCGACGAGAAGGACGACGACTATTACGAGCCGAAGAACAAAAAGAAATCCAAGAAGAGAAAAAAGAATAAATAATACCGCAAAGGGGAGAGCAGAGGCTCTCCTCTTTTCTTTGGCATATTGTATAAAAGAAGAGACAAATTTTTGTTGAAAATAGCAATTCTTTTTGCATAAAAGTGTTGCAAATCCTGCGGATTCGTCGTATAATATAAGAGTTGACCCGATAATTTTGCAATTTTGAATGGAGAATGGTGCAAAATGCAGTACAAAGATCTGAACAAAGTTCAACTGATCATTGAACATCACAAGCTCATCAAAGAGTATAAAGAGATCCAGCATATGGGCTTGTCTTTGAATATGGCGAGAGGCGTGCCCGGCAAGGACCAGCTGACCCTCTCTCTGCCGATGCTCGACATCATCCACTCGGATTCCGACTGCCGCACGATCGATGGCTCAGACTGCCGCAACTACGGCGTGCTTGACGGTATCCCCGAGTGCAAGCGTATCATGGCGGATATGATCGGCGTAAATCCCACGATGGTCATGGTTGGCGGCAATTCCTCTCTGAATATGATGTTTGACACCATTTCCTGCTTTATGAACAAGTCTGTCGTCAATGGCTGGCCCGCATGGAGTGAGGTCAAGGATCGTAAGTTCCTGTGTCCCGCTCCCGGATATGACCGCCACTTCGGTATCACCGAGTATTTTGACTTTGAGATGATCCCGATCGAAATGCATGAAGACGGTCCCGATATGGACGCTGTGGAAGAATATATCAAGGATCCCTCCGTTAAGGGTATCTGGTGTGTTCCGAAGTACTCAAACCCGCAGGGAATCACCTATTCCGACGAGGTCGTCAAGCGTTTCGCGCGTCTCAAGCCTGCGGCAAAGGACTTCCGCATCATGTGGGACAACGCCTACTGCATCCATCACCTGACCGAGCATCCCGATAATCTGCTCAACATCTTTGAAGAGTGTGAGAAAGCGGGTAATCCGGATCTTCCAATCGCGTTCTGCTCGACTTCGAAGATCACGTTCCCCGGTTCAGGCGTTGCTGCGATGGCGGCTTCACCGAACAACATGAAGGTGATCAAGTATAAATATCGCTTCCAGACGATCGGCTATGACAAGATCAACATGCTCCGTCATGTGCGTTTCTTCAAGGACTTTGAGGGCATGAAGGCGCATATGGAGAAGCACAGAGAGATCCTTGCGCCCCGCTTTGAGCTGGTGTGCAAGAAGCTGGATGAGAATCTCGCTCCTCTCGGACTGATCTCCTTTAAGAAGCCTAACGGCGGCTATTTTGTCTGTGTCGACGTGATGGACGGCACCGCCAAGCGTGTTGTCGCTCTGTGCAAGCAGGCGGGCGTGGTACTGACCGACGCCGGCGCGACTTATCCCTACAAGAACGATCCGCGCGACTCCAACATCCGTATCGCGCCTACCGCGCCGACGATGAAGGATCTGCGCAAAGCGCTCGATGTTTTCTGCACCTGCGCGAAGCTTGCCGCAGTAGAAAAACTTCTCAGCGGAGACGAATAATTCTATATCAGAATAATAACCAACATAAAGGCGTTCTTCGGAGCGCCTTTTTATTTGTTGACAACAGTAGGGAAGAGTCTTGACTCTTCCGGACGTTGGTATGATATCAATGTTTTTGCTGATCGGAACGGTCAAGACCGTTCCCTACGGGTATTTTTACACCAATTATAATTCTAATTTAGAATGATTAAGATTTTGTAATATTCTGTTTGAGTAATTGACTTTTGTTAGAATAGTCTGTATAATTAGTCTGTTATGATAGAAAGTCTATCTTGTGGTACGGAAAAATATGAACGCAAGATGTAGTTTTCTATGAAAGAACAGAATATTTATGGAGGTCTAAGGCATGAAAAGAATTCCTAAGCCTGTATTCTTCATCGTCGCTATTCTGATTCTTGCCTTTGCTGCGACTGCTTTCTTCGGCGTCAAGTATTACAACGGCGATATCCAGCAGACAAGCATCAAAGGTATCAGCGACATCAGATGGGGAATAGACATCCGCGGCGGTGTTGAGGCCACGTTCAAACCTCAGGGAGATATTGACGCCACGGATGAGCAGTTGGACTCTGCAAAATCTATTATTGAAACTCGTATGGTATCGAATGGTATTACTGACTACGAGCTGTACGCTGACTACGGTTCGGACCGTATTATCGTTCGTTTCCCGTGGAAAGAGGACGAGACAAACTTTGATCCGGTTGAAGCTGTTAACGAGCTTGCGGCTACCGCTCACCTTTCGTTTCGAAATTCTTCCGGCGAAGAGCTGATGGACGGCTCCGCTGTCGCGTCCGCCAGAGCGGGTGTTGACACCTCGCAGGATTCCACAGGCGAATATCTGGTACTTCTCGATTTGACGGATGAAGGCGCGACCACTTTCGCGGCTATCACAGAGGAGTATCTCAACCAGCAGATCGCTATCTATATGGATGAGATCGAGCTCTCCAACCCCACCGTACAGGCGGTTATCTCGGACGGTTCCGCTCAGATTACCGGTAACTTCACCGCAGAAGAAGCGGTCAAGCTCGCCAACCAGATCAACGGCGGTGCGCTGCCCTTTGACCTTGAGACAGCGTCCTACAGCGCTATCAGCCCCACCCTCGGCCAGAATTCTCTGACCGCGATGGGCTATGCTGCGGTTATCGCTATCGTGATCATCGCGCTGTTTATGATCATTCGTTACAGAGTGCCCGGCTTTGTCGCCGTTATCGCTCTGATCGGCCAGATGGCGCTTTCTATCGCTGCTGTCACCAGATACTTCAATGTATTCCAGTCCTTTACGATGACCCTTCCCGGTATCGCGGGTCTGATCCTT
Source organism: uncultured Ruminococcus sp. (assembly GCA_964588105.1). Classification (GTDB taxonomy): domain Bacteria; phylum Bacillota; class Clostridia; order Oscillospirales; family Acutalibacteraceae; genus Ruminococcoides. The sequence goes on from CAZPOG010000005.1 coordinate 16,667, forward strand.
TCCATCGGTATGGGTGTTGACGCGAACATCATCACCGCCGAGCGTATCAAGGAAGAGTTTAAGTCAGGCAAGACGCTTGACACCGCGATCGACAGAGGTACCAAGAACTCTCTGACGGCAATCGTCGACGGTAACATGACCGTTGTCATCGTTGCGATTATTCTGATGCTTGTTTTCGGTCCGACCAACATCCTTTCCGGTATCTTCGGTCAGTCCACTACAGGTACGATCTACGCTTTCGGTTACACCCTGCTTGTCGGTGTTATCTCTAACTTTATTATGGGCGTATGGCTCTCAAGAATCATGCTCAAGAGTATCGCGGGCTTTAACTTCCTGAGAAAAAAGAGCTTGTTTGGAGGTGCCGGTAAATGAAAAAGACTATGAACTTTATCGGCAAGAGCAAGATCTTCTTCGGGATTTCTCTTGCGATCATCTGCATTGGTATCATCTTCAATCTGATTTTCGGCGTCAAGCTCGATATTCAGTTCAAGGGCGGTTCTATCATCACCTACGGCTTTGTCGGTGAGATCGACGACGCGAACCTCAAAGATGTGATCCAGCAGGCTACTCCTGATAATCAGGTAACATTTACCATTTCTCAGGATATTCTTTCCAACACAGCGGATAACGATGCTTATACTATTGCTATCCAGTTCTCCGGTGAGACTGCTATCACCACCGACACCCAGCAGGCCATCACCGACGCGCTGACCAAGAACTTTCCCGACAACAGCTTCGAGTATCAGGAGACCACTTCTGTTGAGGCTTCCATGGGTCTGAAGTTTTTGTTCAAGTGTCTCACCGCGGTTGCGATCGCTTCTGTTTTGATGGTGATCTACGTTACCATCCGATTCAGACGTATCGGCGGTTTGTCCGCAGGTGTGATGGCGCTGGTCGCGCTGTTCCACGATGTGGCGATGATCTACTTTATGTATGTCATCTTCCGTATGCCTATCGATTCGAACTTCATCGCGGTTGTTCTGATGATCTTAGGTTACTCTCTGAACGATACCATCGTTATCTACGACCGTGTACGTGAAGAAAGACGCATCGCGGGTCCGAAGGCGGATATCGCAGACGTATTCAACAAGTCCGCGTCTACCGTTATGCCGCGTACCATCGCTACTTCTATCACCACTTTGGTCGCGATCGGCACTGTATTCGCTGTCGCTACCGTATTTGGTCTTGACTCGGTACAGGGCTTTGCTCTGCCGATGATGATCGGTGTGGTATCCGGCTGCTACTCCTCTCTGTGTATCGCAGGTCCCCTCTGGGTATTCTGGAACAAGAGAAAGCAGAAATAATAACGATAACACGAAAGGCTCCCGAGTTTCTCTCGGGGGCTTTTTTTACTTTACAGGAAACTGCTCGTTTCTGTAAAGTAAAAAATGAATTTATAGTGCCCGCCCAGTAGCGCACTTGTAGTGCGCACGGGCGATGGCTATACGAAAATTGCGTGCCGAAAGCACGATTTTCTTGTAGAGGGTGAACAGCATAAACCGTAGGGGAGGGTCTTGACCCTCCCGACGTAGGGAACGGTGCCCACATCGGATAAAGAATTATTGTAGGGGAGGATTTCCACGCCCTCCCGAAACGCTGATAATAGATTCCGCGTCCGTCCGCAAAGTACATCAGCCGTAGGGCAAGGCGCCCTCGACTTGCCGAAGCGTTGATATCATTGCAACGTACATTAAAAAAGGTAACTCGCATCGCTCGGACAAATGATATGTCCCCTCCGTCAGCCTGAGGGCTGACACCTCCCCTAAGCTGTAGGGGAGGCTCGGCACGATGAGACTCCCCTGACAGGAAATTCCCCTGATAGGGGAAATGTCGGCAAAGCCGACAAAAGGGTTGCCGTTCTCGCTTAGAGAAAGATGGGCAAAGCCCAGAGGGGTGGGCTGTCCTCGCTGAGAGAGGCATCGTGCCCTACGACTCTATTCTACAGGTCGTAATGACAGGGGGATCCTTCGACTAAACGTTTCGCGTTTTGCCCTATGGGCACCGCTCAGAATGACAATTCCTAATTCCTCATTTCATCGATTACATGACATTCTGAAAACACGGTACCTCGGTGTTGTACATCGAGAGCAAAGCGCGTTTGATAACAGCGGAGGTCGCCAAGAAGTCCGCGGTGTTTCCCGTTTCGGCATAGCGTCTGAGAGCGGCGAGATGCTGAGAGACCGCGTCGGTGTCCTTATGGTGGATGAAGATATGCAGTGATTTTTCCAGCTCATTGTAGCGATGATCTAACCTCTCGACGGTATCTTTTGCTGTGAGAAGGTCGTTTTCTTCGACACTCTGATCTGCCTCTCTGAGCATTTCGACAAGCATACCTGTGTTGGATGTGACATAGAAATACTGATATCCTGCCGCGAATCCCGCCAGTATCAGCAGGATCAGCGCGATGACCCCTCTTTTCATCCTTTCGTTTCCCCGCCTTTTTCTTTGATCTTTTGCAGTTCATTCTGAACTTCTTCGCTGTTCTGAATCCCTTCCGCAGAGCTGTTCTCGTCTTTGTTCATCACCGAAAGCGAGCCGTTGGGCTCTATGATCGCGTAGCGGATGTTTTTGATATCAAATGCCTCCTGCTGTCTTAACAGGGAATAGAGGTCTTCATAGCTGATCCTTAGCGCTTTGAGTTCTTCTTTGAGGATTTCGCCGTCCTTGATCACTACAATGGGGTGTCCTACTACGACGCCTCTTATTTTTTTGCTTTTTATCATGATGACGGAGAGCAGGATCTCTATCGCCACTAAAATCAATATGGGTACAAAGCCCGACAGCAGAGGCTGGTCGATGTTCTGCATCGGCAGGGAGGCGACCTCCGAGATGATCAGGGTAGTCACAAGCTCCGACGCCTGCATATCCGCGACCTGCCGCTTGCCCATCAGCCTGACGGCGGCAAAAACAAACAGATAGATCAGTACCGTTCTGATGATGGTTGTTATCATGAGTCTCACCGGATTTATTATGCGCAGGGAAAGGCTGGTTATACACGAAAAAACACAGGAATTATCTATGCAAAGCCTGCATAAAATAATGCATATTTTCTTTATTAGGTTTATAACCGACTCAGGATTTGTTATAATATACCCTGTATAAGTATAATGCGGCAAATATATATACAGAAAGAAGGCTTTTTATGAACAGTCCGTACTATGTAACCCTGAAAAACCTGATGGAGGAGATAGGACTCTCCGCCTACTATATGCCCGCGGATCCCGAAGAGATCCGTGTTGTACAGAAGGATGTTGACAGACCCGGACTGGAGCTGGTGGGATACCTCGAATACTTTGATCCCACTTACCTCATCGCCTTCGGCAGAACAGAGATGTCTTTCATCGAATCCGAAACGGAGAAAGGACAGAGAAAGCATCTCGAACCGATCATCGGAAAGAACCCTCCGGCGCTCATTCTGGCGAGATCCATGGAGCCTACGCCCGTGATGCTGGAACTGTGCAAAAAGTACGAGGTGCCGATCCTGACGACTGCGGACACCACATCGGAGGTCACCGCCGCGATCGTTGCCTACCTGAATGTTGAGCTTGCCCAGAGGATCACCCGCCACGGTGTTCTGGTCGAGGTGTACGGCGAAGGTTGTCTTTTGATCGGTGACTCCGGCGTCGGTAAATCCGAGACCGCGATCGAGCTTGTCAAGCGCGGACACCGTCTGATCGCTGACGATGCGGTTGAGATCAAGCGTGTTTCCAAGAAGTCGCTGGTCGGATCCTCTCCCGCGAACATCCGCCACTTCATTGAGCTTCGAGGTATCGGTATCATCAACGCGAGACGTATCTTCGGTATCGGCGCGGTCAAGGTAAGTGAGAAGATCGACCTCGTCATTAACCTTGAGCTGTGGAACTCCAAGAAGGTCTATGACCGCATGGGCATGGACAACGAGTATATGGAGATCCTCGGACTGGAAGTCCCTGTCGTTACCATCCCTGTCAAGCCCGGCCGCAACCTTGCTGTTATCATTGAGGTCGCCGCGATGAACCATCGTCAGAAGAAGATGGGCTACAACGGCGCGCAGGAGCTTTTGCAGAACCTCGGTATGGATATCAACCCCGAGGATATTGCGACGAAGAAGATAGATACGAATTGGTAATCAGTGAAGAGAGAAGAGAGAAGAGAGAAAAGATGTGGGCGGGCTCTGCCCGACACCCGGTTGAAATAATCTGATTGCAAGGTGCTATATGACAGAACAATTGACAACCTTTTTGGACAACAACAAAATCGAATATAAGCTCTCGGAGCCGATGAAGGCGCATACGACATTTAAAATCGGCGGAGCGGCGGATATTTACATTGTAGTAAATTCTTTAAAAGAATTAAAAGTGGTAATAGAGGAACTGAAAAAATCCGATGTTCCCTATATGATCCTCGGCAAGGGTTCCAACCTGCTGGTTTCCGACGAAGGGATCGAAGGCGCGGTCGTAGAGCTTTCCGGCGACTTCAAGGAGATTTCTTTGGAGGGATATAACATCACCTGCGGCGCGGGCGTGACGCTTTCGAAGCTGTGTACCGTTGCTTTAGATCACAGCCTCTCCGGACTGGAATTCGCCTACGGAATCCCCGGTTCTGTCGGCGGCGCGGTCTACATGAATGCGGGCGCTTACGGCGGCGAGACCAAGGACGTCATCAAAGAAGTCATTTTCCTTGACAAGAGCGGCGAAGTCGTTACATATTCCTCTGAGCAGTCGCAGTTCTCCTACCGTCACAGCGTGTTTAAAGAGAACAACGGTATAATTCTTTTTGCGAAATATAGATTGGTCAAGGACGATCCCGCTGCCATCAAAGAGAGAATGGACGATTTTATGGATCGCAGACGTACCAAGCAGCCGCTTGAATTTCCCTCCGCTGGTTCGGTATTCAAACGTCCCGAGGGCGCCTTTGCCGGCACGCTGATCGAACAGTGCGGGCTCAAAGGCAAGACCGTCGGCGGCGCGCAGGTCTCTAAGAAGCACGCGGGATTCATCATCAATGTCGGCGACGCGACCTGTGACGACGTGATGGACCTCGTCAAGATCATTCAGGACACCGTCAAAGCTAAGACCGGATATACCTTAGAGCGAGAGCTGATCAGAACAGGCAGGTAAGTATGGAATTTATCATTATCACCGGACTTTCCGGCGCGGGCAAGACCAACGCCCTGCACGCGATGGAGGACATCGGCTACTACTGCGTGGATAACCTGCCTCCCTTGCTGCTCGACACCTTCTATGACCTCTGCGAGAACTCTGCCGACACGAGAATGAAGAAGGTCGCGGTGGTGGCGGACGCGCGCTCGGGCAATATGTTCACCGAGATCGCCGACGTGATCAACCGGGCAAAGCTCGCGGGACAGAGCTTCAAGATCCTGTTCCTTGACGCGAAGCTCGACACCCTTCTGATTCGCTACAAAGAGACCAGAAGAAAGCATCCGCTCTCTTATGAGCTCAAAGGCGGCACCGTTGAGGACGCCGTCGCGATGGAAGCAAAGTTGATGCAGGACGTCAAGGCGATGGCGGACTTTGTCATCGACACCACTTATATGAACCTAAAGCAGCTTAAGGAGCGCGTCGTCAGCCTCTTTACCGGAGAGACGGGGGATTCTCTCCAGTTGACTTTCGTTTCCTTCGGCTTCAAGTACGGGATCCCGCTGGAAGCGGATCTGATCTTCGACGTCCGCTGTCTGCCCAATCCGTTTTATATCAAGGAGTTAAGACCCCTGACCGGTTTGGACGAGTCTGTAAGAGAATACATCCTCCAGTTTGACGAGACCTCGGAGTTTATGAAGCGGCTGACGGACTTTCTCGACTACAGCGTCCCGCTGTACAAAGCAGAGGGCAAGAGCGAGGTTGTGATCGCGATCGGATGTACCGGCGGCAAGCACCGTTCCGTAACCGTCGCAAGACTGCTTTACACCCACTTTACCGAACAACTGCAAAAATCCACCATTCATCACAGAGATATAGGAAAATCATAAGATGTCCTTTTCATATGATACCAAGAAGGAGCTCAGCCGTGTCGCGGTATCCGACGATTATGTGCTTCACAGCGAGCTCTACGCGATGCTTCTGCTCTCGAGGAAGTTTACTGAGCAGCGTATCGTGTTCAAAACAGAAAACAAATATACCTTCGCCCGATTCACCGAGTCACTGCAAAAGCTCTTCGGCGTGAAGATGAAGCTGTCCTATCCGCCCGAAGGCGTTTCGGGAAAGAACAAAAGCTATACTGCAGAAGTGCCTAATGATGCCGACTGTCAGCGGATATTCAGCTATTACGGTCACGACAGAGAGGTCAGCCTGCGCGTCAACCGCGCGAACATCGGCGACGAGGAATGTCAGAGGAGTTTCATCAGAGGCGCGTTTCTCGCCTGCGGCTCCGTGACCGATCCCGAGAAGGGCTACCACCTCGAGTTCTCCATTCCGTACCGCAACCTTTGCCGTGATATCTGTCTGATCATCCGGGAGATCCCCGACTGCGAGGTCAGCGTTAAGATGCTCTCTCGGCTGGGTGCCTACATCGCCTATGTCAAAGATTCGGAACAGATCACTGATCTGCTCGCCTATATGGGCGCCGGCAACTGCGCGATGGAGATTATGGGCACCAAGGCGCTCAAGCAGGTGCGCAACTCCGCTAACCGACTCGCCAACTCCGAGATCGCGAATCTTGAAAAGACCGCCGCAGCCTCCGCAAATCAGCTCAAGGCGATCCACATCCTCAAGAAAAACGGCAGGTTCAATCTCCTGCCCGACGAGCTCAAAGAGGTAGCGAACCTCCGCGAGGAATATCCGGAATTGTCGCTCAGAGATATCGGGGAGAGGCTTTCTCCCAAGATCTCCCGCAGCGGCGTCAACCACCGTATGGAAAAACTGATACGACTTTCAAAAGAGGAAACACCATGATTGATAACAAAATGACCTTTGAAGAAGCGAGTGAAAAACTGAACGCGGTCGTCAGAAAGATGGAAGACCCGAAGTGCACGCTCGATGATTCGATCAAGTATTACGAACAGGCCTACGAGCTGATCATCTATTGTCAGAAGAAGCTCGACGAGGCGAAGGGCGCCATCACCGACATCAACGAGAAGATCGCCACACTCAAAGGCGGCACGATCGACAACCTGTTTGAGGATTAAAAAGAAAAATGTCATTCTGAGGGGCTTTAGCCCCGTGAGAATCCCCCTGTTATTACTACCGGTTTCTAAAGGAAGGGGATTGCCGCGTCGTGACCGCAAGGGTCACTCCTCGCAATGACTAATTAAGTTATTTTCTATAAAGGAATTATAAACATGACCGAATACATCGAGCTGATCAACAAAAAGCTGAAGGAATACCTCCCCTCTGGTGAGTACAGAGAACAGATCCTCCTTGACGCGATGGACTACTCTCTCTCTCTGCCCGGCAAGAGGGTACGCCCCTGTCTGACGCTTGCGTTCTGTGAGCTGTGCGGGGGAAAGGCGGAAGACGCCCTGCCCTTTGCCTGCGCTGTGGAGATGATCCATACCTACTCGCTGATCCATGACGATCTGCCCTGTATGGACAACGACGACTTCCGCCGCGGCAAGCCTTCCAACCATAAGGTCTACGGTGAGGAGTATGCTCTTCTCGCAGGCGACGCTCTCCAGAGCGCGGCATACGGACTGATGCTGAGTGATGACGCTGTTAAGGCTGTCGGCGCTGACAGAGCTGCCCGCGCGGCATATGTGCTTTCTCAGAAGTCCGGCACGCTCGGCATGGTAGGCGGTCAGGTGATCGATTTGCAGTCCGAGGGAAAGAAGGCTGACCTCGACACTCTCCGCGAGATGGACGAGAAGAAGACCGCCGCGCTGATCGAAGCCGCTTGCATGATGGGCTGTATCGCCTCCGGCGCGAGTGAGGAGAAGATCAAAGCGGCAAGGGAATACGCGTACCATATCGGCGTTGCGTTCCAGATCGTTGACGATATCCTCGACGTCACCTCCACCACCGAGGAACTCGGCAAGGCGGTAGGCTCCGATCAGATCAACGACAAGTCCACCTATGTCTCTCTGCTCGGCATCGAGAGATGCCGCGAGCTGGCGGGGGAGTTTACCGACAAAGCCGTATCGGCTCTCTCTGCTTTTGACGGAAACGCCGAAAAGCTTTCAGAGTTTGCTTATAAGCTCAGAGACAGAAAGAAGTAAGTTTTTTATACTGTCATTCTGAGGCTCCATAGGAGCCGTGAGAATCCCCTTGTTTTTACTACCGGTTGCTAAAGGAACGGGATTGCCGCGGGCTGAAAGCCCTCGCAATGACAGAATTGAATCGCTATGCGTATGATAGACATTCATTTGAGGTAATTTGATGGAATACACGATTTTACCGACAATTGAATCACCTGAGGATCTTAAAGGGCTCTCTGATAAAGAGCTCTCGCGGCTGTGCGAAGAGATCCGTGAGAAGCTTATCGACGTTGTCTCCGTCAACGGCGGTCATCTGTCGTCCAACTTGGGCGTCGTAGAGCTGACCGTCGCGCTGCACAAAGCGTTTGACTGTCCGAGAGACTCGATCGTTTTTGACGTAGGACACCAGTGCTATACGCATAAAATGCTTACGGGACGCTATGCCGATATCGATACGATCCGCAAGGAAGGCGGGCTTTCGGGTTTCCCCAAGACTTCGGAGTCATCTTATGACGCGTTCAACGCAGGACACGCCTCCACCTCGATCTCCGCCGCCTTCGGTATCGCCAAGGCAAAACAGCTCTCGGGGGAGAACTCCTACACCGTAGCGGTGATAGGCGACGGCTCTCTCACCGGAGGCATGGCGTATGAAGCGCTCAACAACGCGGGACGCTTCAACAAAAACTTTATCGTGATCCTCAACGACAACAGGATGTCTATCTCGAAGAACGTCGGTGCGATGGCGCGGTATCTTACCTCGATCCGTATGAAGCCGTGGTACCTGCGCTTAAAGAACAAGGTCGAGATCTTCCTTTCAAAAATGCCGCTGATCGGCACGCCCGTCAGCAATTCCTTAAAACGCCAGAAGACTCGCGTTAAGCACATCCTCTACCGTCATACGATATTTGACAAGCTCGGATTCTCCTACTACGGACCCGTTGACGGGCATGACCTCGAGGCGCTGTCCGACGCGCTGAACACCGTCAAGCGTTCCAAGGATCCCGCGCTGCTTCATGTCGTCACAACCAAGGGCAAAGGCTACACCTTCGCGGAGAATGACTCCGCGACCTTCCACGGGATCGGCTCGTTCAACATCGATACCGGAGAACCCGTCAGCGATCACAAGAGCTTTTCCGACGCGTTCGGCGAGGCTCTGTGCGAGTTCGCCGAAAAGGACAGACATATCTGCGCCGTGACCGCCGCGATGCGTACCGGCACGGGACTGGTCGACTTCTCCAAGCTCTACAAGGATCGTTTCTTTGACGTCGGTATCGCTGAAGAATATGCGGTGACCTTCTCTGCGGGACTTGCGATGAAACGGATGCTGCCGGTGTTTGCGGTGTACTCCACCTTCCTGCAAAGAAGCTATGACCAGATTCTGCACGACGCCGCAATGCAGAACGCACATGTCGTGCTGGCTGTTGACCGCGCGGGCGTCGTCGGCGAAGACGGCGAGACCCATCAGGGACTTTTCGACGTCTCTATGCTAAACGCAATGCCCAACGTCACGATCTATTCTCCCTGCTACTATGACGGGCTGAAAGCTTCACTATATACCGCTCTCTATTCCGATCTGGGCGTGGTATCGGTCCGTTATCCCCGCGGCAGCGAAGGGGAGAGACCCGAGGCTTTGAGGGAAGAGTCGCCCGACTTTGATATCTACGGCGATCAGGACGCCGATATCCTGATCGTGACCTACGGCAGGCTGTTTTGTCAGGCGTATCAGGCGTATGAAGCGCTGAAGGATCAGGGCATTCATGTATGTATCCTCAAGCTGTGCCGTATCAAACCGGTGGATAAAAAAGCATATGAATTCGCGATGAAGTTCTCCGATATCTACTTCTTTGAGGAAGGAATCCTGCAGGGCGGTATCGGTGAGACCATCGCGCGTGAGCTGTCACAAAGAGAACATAACGGACGCGTGAGCATCGCGGCGGTGGACGGAGAGTTCGTCCAGCACGCCACCGTACAGCGCGCGTTGGAGAATCTCTCTCTTGACGCGAAGAGTATGATACAAACCATATTGAAAGACCATAAAAATGAAGAAAAGACTTGATGTTTTGCTGCTGGAAAAAGGATATTTTGACAGCCGCGAAAAGGCGAAGGCGGTCATCATGTCCGGCGTCGTCTATGTGAACAACCAGAAGGCGGACAAGGCGGGTGCCCAGTACGATGAGAACAGCGCCGTAGAAGTTCGCTCTCGTTCTCTGCGCTATGTCTCCCGCGGCGGCTACAAGCTTGAGAAGGCGATGGAGGTTTTCCCGATCGACCTTCTTGGCAAGACCGCGATGGACATCGGCGCGTCTACCGGAGGCTTCACCGACTGTATGCTCCTAAACGGCACGAAGAAAGTTTACGCCGTTGACGTCGGCTACGGTCAGCTCGCTTGGAAGCTGCGCTCGGACGACAGAGTCGTCAACTTGGAGCGCACCAATATGCGCTATGTAACCGAAGAACAGATCCCTGAGAAGATCGACTTCTTCTCTGCGGACGTCGCGTTCATCTCCCTGAAACTGATCCTTCCCGCGGCGCGCGGTGTGTGCGCGGACAACGCGCAGGCGGTCTGTCTGATCAAGCCGCAGTTTGAAGCCGGCAGAGAATTTGTCGGCAAGAACGGCGTCGTCAGGGACAAGGACGTTCACGTTCGCGTGGTGGAGGAGATCGTCGGGTTTTGTCTTGATAACGGATTTTCCGTGCTCGGGCTCGACTTCTCTCCGATCAAAGGCCCGCAGGGCAACATCGAGTATCTGATCTATATCGAGAGATCGGACGATCCTCAGAACACTCTGGCGATAACCGCGCGAGAGGTCGTCGAACGATCCCATGAAGCGCTTGACAAGTAGGAGGCGCCTATGAAGGTAGGACTGATCGTCAATTTTGATAAGAAGAACGCCGCAGAGACTGCGAAAAGGATCATCGAGATCGCCCGAGAGTGCGACGCGTCCGTCATCACCGTAGAGAATCCTTTCTTTAGTGCGGACGTGACCTGTTCCACCGCCGAAGAGGTGATCAAAAACTGCGACGTCGCCGTCACGGTCGGCGGTGACGGCACCATTATCCACAACGCAAAGTTCGCCGCTTTGTATGACAAGCCCCTTCTGGGCGTGAATCTGGGCAGGATAGGATTTGCCGCGAATATCGAGCCCAACGAGCTTGACGAGCTGAAAAAGCTCTTCTCCGGAGACTATCGCACCCAGAGCCGCATGCTGCTGGATATCACGCTCGAGAGAGACGGCGAAAAACGCTCCTACACCTCGGTCAACGAGGCGGCGATCCACAGAGATACGCTCTCTTCGATCGTTGACATCAGTGTTTCGCTGAACGGTGAGAGGATCATTACCTACCGTGCCGACGGTATGCTGTTTTCTACCGCGACCGGCTCTACCGCCTATTCTTTTTCGGCGGGCGGTCCCGTGATGCAGCCCGATCTCAGATGTATCCTGCTCACGCCGCTGTGTCCCCACGCGCTGTCCTCCAGACCGGTCGTCTTCGGCGAGGACGCGGTGCTTTCCGCGAATGTGCTCAACAGCGCCGACGCGAAGTGCTATATGATCGTCGACGGGCAGAACCACGTCGCTCTGACGTCCGACGACACCATTACCATCCGGAAATCCCCCTTGGAATTACGGCTTATAATTCTCAAGGAGAAAAATTTTTATACATTACTCAATGAAAAACTAAAGGAGAACTGACCCCATGAAAACGAACAGACATTCCAAGATCCTCGAGCTGATCGCAAAATACCCTATCACCACTCAAGAGGAGTTGATAGAACATCTGCGCTCAGAGGGGTATGACGTAACCCAGTCGACAGTATCGAGAGACATCAAACAGCTCAGACTGTCCAAGACGCTTCTCTCCGACGGCAAGTATCGTTATCAGGCTTCCGCCGCTTCCGAGAGAGGGATCAAGAATAACTTCGTCCAGATCTTCACCACCTCTTTCATCTCCTGCGAAGCCGCCCAGAATATCGTGGTCATCAAGACCATGAGCGGTCTGGCGCAGGCGGCTTGCGCCGCGCTGGACTCCCTCGACAACGAGGCGATCGTCGGCACCATCGCGGGCGACGACACGATCTTTGTTGTCCTGAAAGACTCAGAAAGCGCCGAAGAGTGCGCCGAGGATTTCGCCAGATACATCAGATAATACCCGTTCTTTCGGGTATAAAGAAGGTAGACCATGTTATCCAATCTCTATATTGAGAATATAGCAGTCATTGAAAAAACGAATATCGATTTTACCGACGGGCTCAACGTCCTCACCGGCGAGACCGGCGCGGGCAAGAGCATCGTCATCGACTCCATCAACGCGATCTTAGGCAAGCGCTCCTCCAAGGGACTGGTACGTTCCGGCACGGACAAGGCGTTCGTCTCCGCGACCTTTGAGGATCTCAGCCCGCTGGTACTCAAAAAGCTTTCCGCTATGGGCTACGAGACCGAGGACGGCGCGCTGATTCTCCAACGGGAGCTTTCCTCGTCGGGCAAGAACACCTGCCGCATTAACTCCCGCCCCTGTACGGTCTCCGCCTTAAAAGAGATCGGGGAGTATCTGATTAACATCCACGGCCAGAACGACAACTTAGAGCTGATGAATCCCGCTTTGCACATCGTCTATATCGACGCGCTGGCGGATGACGCCGCCGCGCTTTCTTCCTACCGCCGGACCTATCGCGAGTGGAAAGAGGCGAGAGAGGAGCTTGACTCTCAGGACAGCGACGAGGCGCAGCGGCTCTCCAGAATCGACTTACTCCAATTCCAGATTGAGGAGTTAGAGAACGCCGCGATCACCGTGGGCGAGTATGATGCGCTCAACGCGGAGAAGAACGTACTTCTCAACCGCGAAAAGATCGCGAAAGAACTGATCAAGGCGCAGATCGCATTAGACGGTGACGACGATGAGGTCGAGGGCGCTTTACGCCTGCTCGACGACGCTTCTGCGGCGCTGATCTTTGCCTCACGTTACCTCGAGCAGATGGAGGGCATATCCGACCGACTGTCATCCTCGCTCTATGAGCTGCAGGAGATATCCTCTGACATCCGTTCCTCGATCGACGACATCGACGCGTCCCCCGAGAGACTTGAGGAGATAGAGGAGAGGCTTGACCTGCTCTATCGTCTCAAGAAGAAATACGGCTCCACCGAGGAGGAGATGCTCTCCTACCTCGACGACGCGAAGAAAGAGCTCAAATACCTTACCGACTACGCCTACAACCGCGAACAGCTCGAGAAGAAGTGCCAAGCTTTGTTCGAAGAAGCCGCCTTTAAGGCGCAGAAGCTCTCCGACATCCGTCAGAAGACCTCCAAGAGCTTTATCACCTCTGTGGAAAAAGAGATGGCGTTCTTAGAGATGCCGAACATCCGCTTCGAGATCACACAGGAGAGGACAGAACTCTCTTCAAGAGGCTTCGACAGGATCGAGTTTCTGATCTCCACCAACCCCGGCGAGGATCCCAAGCCGGTTTCCAAGATCGCTTCCGGCGGCGAGCTGTCGCGTATGATGCTTGCCATCAAGACCGTGCTCTCCAAGGCGGACTTCGTCGACACCCTGATCTTCGACGAGATCGACACCGGTATCTCCGGTTCCGCCGCAGGCAGAGTCGGCAAGAAGCTCAAGGAGCTTTCCCATGACAGACAGGTGATGTGCGTGACGCATCAGGCGCAGATAGCCGCTTTTGCGCAGGCGCATCTGCTGATTCAAAAGAGCGTGAACAACGGCAGGACCTATACCCATGTCACGACCCTCGACGACGACGGCAGAACAGAGGAGCTTGCCCGTATCGTCGGCGGCGAAGAGATTACCGACACCGCCAGAGACCACGCGAGAGAATTGTTAAGACAGAGCAGGGAATAATAGCTGTCATTGCGAGGGCTTCAGCCCGTGGCAATCCCCCTGTCATTACTACCGGTCAAAATGAAGATCCCTATGCAGACGGTCGTTACAGGAAGGGGATTCTTCGACTAAACGCTTCGCGTTTTGCCCAATGGGCACCGCTCAGAATGACATATCGGGTGAGGGCAGAGCCCTCCATTCACATTTCATATTTCATATTTCATTTTTCATACACATTGCACTATCATACACGGAGAACCCACATGAAGAAATGGATCATTAAACCATGCGACAAACAATTGAAGAACGCCATTTCCGAGAGATACGGTCTGTCCTCCGTGCTTTCTACCCTTTTGACCATCAGAGGGATCACCGAAGAGGATGACATCCGTGACTTTCTCTACTTTGAGGAGCTTTCTATCGATCCCTTCTCCATCAAGGACATGGACAAGGCGGTCGAGAGGATCACATCCGCTGTGGAGAACGGCGAGAAGATCTGTATCTACGGCGACTTTGACGCGGACGGTATCACCTCCACCGCGCTGCTTTTCTCCTATCTGACCGACATCGGCGCCGACGTGATGTACTACATCCCCATCCGTGAGGACGAGGGTTACGGCATGAACACTGTGGCGGTTGAGAAACTCTACCAACGCGGCGTGAAGCTGATCATCACCGTTGACAACGGTATTGCCGCCGCCGAGGAGATTGCCTATGCCGGATCACTTTCGATCGACGTCGTCGTGACCGACCATCATACGCCTCCCGAAGTCCTGCCCGCAGCCTGCGCGGTCGTCAATCCCCATCGCGAGGACGACACCTGTCCGTTCAAGGAGCTTTGCGGCGTGGGCGTAGTGTTCAAGCTGGTTCAGGCGATCGAGGGCGAATACTGCGACACAGAGGCATTACTTGAGAACTACTCCGACCTTGCCGCTTTGGGCACCGTTGCGGATCTGATGCCCCTCGTCGGCGAGAACCGCGCGCTGGTCAAGAACGGTCTGAGATACATCAACCACCGTGACCGCGTCGGCATTGCCGCGATCATCGAGAACGCCGGACTTTCCGGCAAGAACATCACCGCGGGACACATCTCCTTCGCGATCGGTCCGCGTATCAACGCGGTCGGACGCTTGGGTCCCTCCAAGTCCTCGGTCGAACTCTTGCTGACCGAAGACACGCAGTACGCCGCCGAGGTCGCCGAAGAGCTGACGCAGGACAACATCCGCCGCCAGACGATCGAACGTGAGATCTTAGAGGACATCGACCGCATGGTCAAGCGCGATCCCTCTCTGGTGCAGAAGCGCGTCATCGTGATCGCCAAGGAGGGCTGGCACAAGGGCGTCGTCGGCATCGTCGCCTCACGCCTCAAAGAGATCTACCTTAAGCCCGCGATCGTGATCTCCATCGACGACGACATCTGCCGCGGCTCGGGACGTTCGGTCAAAGGCTTTGCGCTCAATCAGGCGGTAGCCTCCTGTGAAGAATACCTCGTCCAGTACGGCGGTCATCCCATGGCGTGCGGTCTCAGCTTAAAGAGAGATAAGCTCTCCGCATTCACCGACGCTGTCAACGCCTACGCGAAAGAGGTCGGGATCCCCGAACAGTACCTCGAGCTTGACTGCAAGCTCAATCCCGCCGGTATCGACGCCGCTGTGGTGCATACCCTCTCGTCCTTAGAGCCCTACGGCATGGGCAATCCCCAGCCGCTGTTCGGACTCTACGGCATGACGCTGAGAAACATCACCGAGGTCGGCGCGCAGGGCGGTCACCTCAGACTCAACTTCATCAGGGACAATACCTCCATCAACGTGATGAAGTTCTCCACCACGCCCGCCGAATTCCCCTATGAAGTGGGGGATAAGGTCGATTTGGCGGTCAAGCTGGATCTGAATGTATATAACGACCAGGAATACGTAAATTATAGATTAAACGACATTAAGTTCTCCGACTGGGATCAGGATAGTTATATTTCTTCAGAAGAAATATTCATCAACTTCTGCCGCGGAGACGAGATCACACGGGAAGAGGCGCTCTCCATCCTGCCCGACCGGTCGGAATTTGCGATCGTGTATCGGTTCCTCAGGGCGAGAGGCGGCTATAACTTCCCATTCGACACCCTGCTCTACCGGATGAACAGCAACATCTCTTACGGCAAGCTGAGAGTCATCTTGGAGTGCATGAACGAGTTGGGCCTTGTCAGGATTTTCGAAGGTCTATATGACGCGAAGATCGAGTTGCTTGAGGTGGAAGGAAAGGTTAACCTCGAGGACTCTTACATTATCAATAAACTAAGGGAGGTATGCATGTGAGCGAAGCGGTTCAATATCAGGATTTTACAGATTTGATGCGGATCATTGACAAAAGTCACATCAAGTACAACAAGAGAAAAATCAAAAAAGCATATGAATTCGCGCTGGCGGCTCACGGTGATCAGCTCAGGATCTCGGGCGTACCTTTCATTCTTCATCCGACCTCCGTCGCCTGTATCTTGGCGGATATGGGTATGGACACCGACTCGATCGTTTCAGCGCTCTTACACGACACCGTAGAGGACACCGACGTGATCCTCGGGGACATCGTCAACGAGTTCGGCGAGGAAGTCGCCCGTATGGTGGACGGACTGACCAAGATCAGCAAGATCCAATACACCGACCGTGAAGAACAGCAGGCGGAGAATGTCCGCAAGATGCTGATCGCGATGAGTAACGACATCCGCGTTATCATCATCAAGCTCGCTGACCGGCTGCACAACATGCGTACCATCGACTGTGTTAAGGAGCAAAAGCGCAGAGACAAGGCGCTTGAGTGTATGGAGGTCTACGCGCCCATCGCGCACCGCCTCGGCATGAAAGCAGTCAAGGAGGAACTCGAGGACTTGTCCTTACGCTATCTTGACCCTGTCGGTTACGCGGAGATCGAAAAGGAGCTGCGCCTCACCGAGAACGAGCGCAACGCCTTTATCGAAGAGATCAAGAAGAAAATACTCGACAAGATCGGACGTTCTATCTCGAATGTCACCATTTCCGGACGCGTCAAGTCGGTCGTGTCCATCTACCGCAAGACCTATATGCAGGGCAAGGATCTTAGCCAGATCTTTGACGTTTTCGCGGTCAGAGTCATTGTCGATACCATTTCCGACTGCTACAACGTGCTGGGCGTCGTGCATGACGTTTTTACCCCGCTGCCCAACCGCTTCAAGGACTATATCTCCACCCCGAAGTCCAATATGTACCAGTCGCTGCATACCACCGTTTTAGACAAGAACGGTATCTCCTTTGAGGTGCAGATCCGTACCTACGAGATGCACCAGACGGCGGAGTACGGCATCGCGGCGCACTGGAAATACAAATTAAAAATGAAGAACGCCAAGCGCGACTCGCTCGAGGACAGACTCGTCTGGATCCGCAAGATGCTTGAGATCCAGTCCGAAGCCGAGGACGCGACCGACATCGTCAAGTCTATCAAGGTCGATCTCTCCTCCAACGAGGTCTACGTCCTGACTCCCAAGGGCGACGTCATCCAGCTGCCTTACGGTTCAACCCCGATCGACATGGCGTACGCGATCCACACGGGAGTCGGCAACCGCATGGAGGGCGCGAAGGTCAATAACCGTATCGTCCCAATCGACTACCAGCTCCAGAACGGCGAGATCGTAGAGATCCTCACCAAGAAGGAGGGCGCGGGTCCCAAACGTGACTGGCTGAACATCGCCAAGACCAGCTCCGCCCGCTCCAAGATCCGCCAGTGGTTCAAGAACGAGAAACGCGACGAGAACATTGTCGAAGGCAGGACGATGTTTGAGAAGGAGCTCAAGAAGGCGGGCATGCAGTTTGAGGAGAAAGACCTCGAGGAATGCTTGCAGCCGATCATGCAGAGACACCACTGTAACACGCTCGACGACTTCTACGCCTCGATCGGTTACGGCGGTATCCAGCTTTGGAAGATCATGCCCCGCGTTCGCGAGATCTATATCAAGACCTACAAGAAGCCCGAATCCCCTCAGCCTCCTCAGGACGAGACTCCTCCTCCGCCGCCTCCCGAGACGGAGACCGGCTCCGGCGTCATCGTCGAGGGCGTGGACAACTGCCGCATCAAGTTTTCCCGCTGCTGCTCACCGCTGCCGGGCGACGAGATCATCGGCTATATCACCCGCGGCTTCGGCGTATCGATCCACAAGCGCTCCTGCACCAATGTTCCCGAGAATTTAGAGGAATGTGAAGAGCCCGAACGCTGGGTCAGAGCCCGCTGGAAGGAACAGGTCCACGAGAAGTTCCAGTCCACGCTGCAGATCGTCTGC
The DNA here is from genome assembly GCA_964588105.1 of uncultured Ruminococcus sp. GTDB lineage: Bacteria > Bacillota > Clostridia > Oscillospirales > Acutalibacteraceae > Ruminococcoides. The sequence goes on from CAZPOG010000005.1 coordinate 34,921, forward strand.
ATGGACCGCACGGGGTTTTTGGCGGACGTTACCAATATTCTCTCCCAGATGCACATCTTTATCCATATGATCAACTCGCGTGAGCTCAAGAACAACCAGGCGATGGTTACCATCACCATCCGGATCAACGACATGGATCACCTGCGCGCGGTAATGGCGCGGCTGGCCCAGATCAACGGCATCGTGTCCGTAACGAGGATTTAGCGATGAAGGCGGTGATCCAACGCGTGACAAACGCGTCCGTGACGGTAGACAGCGAGGTCGTATCCGAGATCGGTGAGGGACTCTTGGTATTCTTAGGCGTCGCGCAGGGCGACGATGAGAAGGACGCCGACGTCCTTGCCCAGAAGATTGCGTATCTGAGGATCTTCGAAGACGACAACGGACGGATGAACCGTTCGCTGCTCGATATCACAGGTGAGATGCTGGTGGTATCGCAGTTTACGCTGCTTGCTAACTGCGTCCACGGCAGACGTCCCGACTTCTTCTCGGCGGAGAAGCCCGACAGGGCGAACGAGCTCTATTTATATTTCTGTGAAAGAATTAAAACACACGGGATACCGGAGGTCGGCAAGGGTGTATTCGGCGCGGATATGGACGTCCGACTGAACAACTCCGGTCCCGTTACCATCATCATCGATTCAAAGGAACTGAAAAAATGATCAACATCAACTGTTATGTCGTCGGCGAGATCGAGACCAACTGCTATCTGATCGAGGACGAAGCGACCAAGCAGCGCGCGGTGATCGATCCGGGCGACCACTCTGACAAACTCATCGAAGAGATCGACAAGAGGGGAGGAGAGCTCGACTATATCCTCCTGACCCACGGTCACTATGACCACATCCTCGGCGTCGCGGAGCTGTGCGAGCGGTACCATCCCGTTGTATGCGCCTGCGAAAAAGAGCTTGAGGTGCTCGAAAAGGGCAAGTACAACCGCACCTCTGTCCACAATATCCGCCTCAACGCTTTTTCCGTAGACCGTCTGCTATCCGATGGAGACAAGATCATGCTCGGCGAGAGTGAGATCACCTTTATGCACACCCCCGGACACACACAGGGCAGCGGTATGTTTATCGTGGACGATCATATCTTCTCGGGAGATACGATCTTCTGTGAGTCGGTCGGCAGGACGGACTTTGACACTTCCAGTCCGCGCGACATGATGCTCTCGATCGAAAAGATCAAGGCGATCGACGGCGACTACCACATCTACCCCGGTCATTACATCTTTACTACCCTCGAACACGAGAAAAGGTATAATCCGTTTTTTTGACGCATAACGATCATTTGATCCGTAGGGCACGATGCCCACATCGTGCCGAAACGTTGATAGTATTGCAATGTATATATAAAAGGGCACTCGCTTTGCTCAAACAATTGATATGCGGCACGATGTGGGCATCGTGCCCTACGTCATTCGTTATACACCAACCATGCATCTATATATCCACAACCACTCCTTCCACTACGAAATGGAGAATCTGACACGGGCGTTTCTGTTCGATCAGAAGATCTCCGTTATCCGTGAGTGGGAGGCTTTGGAACAACCGTATATCCTTACCTCTGTTTGTGAAAGAATAGAGGTAAAATTATGCGCCGACGATTTTTGTCAGTCACGCTCCGCTGACAGGGGAGAGGACGACGAGCTGATCATGGCGCAGCTTTTGTATGCCCTTTTGCGGCAGTTTACCGGACGGATGCTCCCGTGGGGCGTGTTGACCGGCGTCAGACCCGTCAAGCTGTTTTCGAAGCTTGCGAATGATTCCTCTCTTGACGAAGCGAAGGCGTATTTTGCCGACTCGCTCTATGTGACCGCACAGAAGATCCGCCTGTGTGAAGAGGTCTATAACGCCCAGCGTGAGATTGTTGCCCGCTCCGGCAGAAAGTCCTTCTCGCTGTATGTGTCGATCCCGTTCTGCCCGACCCGCTGCAGCTACTGCTCTTTTGTCTCCCAGTCGATCGAGAAGGCGAAAAAGCTGATCGACGGCTACATTCCTCTACTGTGCGAGGAGATCCGTCATACTGCTGAGATTGCAAAGGAACTTGATCTGCACTTGGAATCCGTCTACATCGGCGGCGGTACACCGACAACTCTGTCGGCTGAGCAGCTGCGAATATTGCTTTCTGAGATCAATCGCTCGTTTGATACGAAGAACATCGCGGAGTTCACCGTAGAAGCCGGACGCCCCGACACCGTCACGCGTGAGAAACTGCTCGCGTTGAAGGATGCCGGCGTCACCAGAATCTCTATCAATCCCCAGACCTTCAACGATGATGTCCTTGCCGTGATCGGCAGAAAACACAGCTCAGAGCAGACGAAGGACGCGTTCCTGCTGGCACGTGAACTCGGCTTTGACAACATCAACATGGACTTTATTGCCGGATTGCCCTCTGAGAGTGTGGAGAGCTTTCAAAATTCCATCCGCACCGCCCTTGACCTCGACCCCGAGAGCATCACCGTGCATACGCTTGCTGTGAAGAAGAGCGCCCGCCTGACGGAGTCCGACACAGAGCGGGAGTTCTCCCGTACATCCGATATGCTCTCTTTCGTGGAAGACACCTTGCCCAATCAAGGCTATACGCCCTACTACCTTTACCGCCAGTCAAAAATGCTGTCCAATCTCGAGAACATCGGCTGGGCAAAGAAGGGATATTTCAGCCCCTACAACATCTACATCATGGAGGAGACCCATTCGATCCTCGCCTGCGGCGCGGGAGCGGTCACCAAGCTCAGAGACGTCGACTCGAACTATCTCGAACGCATATTCAACTTCAAATACCCGTATGAATATATCAGCCGCTTTAACGAAATGCTGACCCGCAAAGAGCGGATCAAGACGTTTTATCGGGAATACAACCTTTAATCAATTAGGAATGAGGAATTAGGAATTAGGAATTAAATATGTCATTCTTCGACTAAACGCTTCGCGTTTTGCCCGATGGGCACCGCTCAGAATGACAATTCAAGATTATGAATCGTTAATCGTTTACAGATAGTTATTGAAATCCGTCAATCACAGTGATATAATATCCACTTGGAAATATTGATTTGGAGTCTTTTTCATGCAAAAGGATAATTTACAAAAGAATTCATCACAGACTTTCCTCAAGGGCGCCATGATCATGAGCGTCAGTATGATCGTCGTCAAGCTCCTGGGCATGGTGTTCAAGGTCATGCTCACCCGGATGTATACCGGCTTCGGCGACGAGTTCGCCGGAATCGGCACCGGTCTCTTGAACAACGCTTATGAGGTGTATAACCCTCTGTTCACGCTGGCGACGGCGGGATTTCCGCTGGCGGTGTCGCGATTGATCGCCGAAAGTATCGCCCAGAAGCGCTACCGTGACGTCGCCCAGATCCACAAGACCTCCAAGCCGTTCTTCATCGCGATGGGCTCGGTCTGTTTTGTGCTGATGGTCGCGATCAGCTTTGTCTACATCAACATCATCAAGTCACCCTACTCCATCTATTCGATGATGACATTAGCGCCGTCGATCTTCTTCGGCTGTCTGGTGTCGATCTATCGAGGCTACTATGAGGGCCAGCGCAATATGTTCCCCACAGCCGTCTCGGAAGTCGTTGAGGTCGGATCCAAGGTGGTATTCGGTCTGTCGCTCGCTTATTTAGTGATGACGCTCGGCATGAGCGAGTTCTCCGCTCACGGTACGGTCTTTGGCAGGATCTTCTCGTCCGACTACGACGCGATGTACACCCTGCTCGCGTATTCCGTCGCGGCGGCGATCGCGGGTATCTCCATCGGCTCGATCCTGTCTTTCCTGTTCTTAAAGATTTATTATCTCAAGCGTCCGTTCAGAGTGGATGAAGAATATCTCGAGAATTCTGTTGACGCGAGAACCAGAAGAGAGACCTTCAACCTCCTGCTCAAGACAGCAATCCCGATCGGCCTGGCGGCACTGGTCATGAGCCTTTCGGCGACCATCGACACGATCGTCATCCAGCGCGTGCTCTATGGTATGGCGCTGAACAAGGGAGAAGAACTGCTTGCGCAGTATGACGTCAATCAGCTCAGATCTATGCTGCCCGAGAATCCGACGCCCGACAACCCGATCACCCTGCACACCTATCTGATCGGCTGTTATTCCTACGCCGTGACGATTATGCAGCTGGTCACCGCTTTGACCCAGGCGTTCTCGACTTCCGCGATGCCGTCCGTCACCGCCGCCTATACCAAGGGCGACAAGACAGAGATCAAGAAGTCGATCGAGACCGTCCTCAAGCTGACGATGCTGTTTACGCTGCCTGCCGGTCTGAGCCTGTTCGCGATCCCGTACCCGATCATCTCGCTGCTTTACAAAGGCTACTCCGCCGAGATCGGCGCGGGTGTGCTGAGAGTCATGGGTATCTCCGTCATCTTCATCGCGGTCAGCACACCGATCTGCTCGATGCTCAACGGCGTCGGCAGGATCGATCTGCCCTTAAAGCTCTATGCCATCGGCATGGTGATCAAGATCCTGATTAACTACCTCTTTGTCAGCGTGGTATCGATCAACATCGTCGGAGCCGCTTTAGGCTCTCTGGTCGCGTATCTCTTCGTCTGCGTGGTGGGAATGTACTTCCTGATCAAGAAAGCGGGCGTGATACCGGACTTTGTCAGCACGACCCTAAAGCCGCTGATCGGCGCCGTTGTTTGCGCGGGAGTTGCATTTTTGATCAATCTCCTGCTGTCGGGACATATGCCTGCGTGGGCTTGTACACTGACTTCTATCGTCATTGCGGCTATAATTTACGTGATTGTACTGCTGATTCTGCGCACTTTCACGGAAACCGAAGTAAAAATGCTGCCTAAAAGTAAAAATATTGTAACAATACTTGCAAAATTGCACCTGTTGGGGTAAAATAACTATTGATGACTACATCTTGTGGAATGGCTTGGAATCTACGTTCCGGCGTTCTCAAGAGAAGCTTGGAGGACATATGGAGTTTCAGTATAAGGAGCGTTATGACATCTCTGATCTGCTGAACATCATGAGGATCCTCCGTTCCCCCGACGGCTGTCCGTGGGACAAGGTCCAGACGCACCAAAGTATCCGTCAGAACTTCATCGAGGAGACCTATGAGGCGATCGAAGCGATCGATACCGACAACGCGCCTCTGCTTAAGGAAGAACTCGGCGATGTGCTGATGCAGGTCATCTTCCACAGTATCATGGAGGAGGAGAAGGGCAGCTTCGATTTTGACGACGTCTGTGACGATGTATGTCAGAAGCTGATCATCCGTCATCCTCATGTCTTTTCCGACACGGTCGCCGATACGCCCGACGAAGTGCTCAGAAACTGGGACGCGATCAAGATGCGTACCAAGTCCCAGCAGAAGACCGCCGATTCTGTCGACGACGTCGCAAAGTCGCTTCCCGCGTTGATGCGCGCCCAGAAGGTCGGCAAGAGAGCGGCAAAGTCCGGCATGGACTTCAAAGACTACAAAGCCGCCTTAAAGCGTGTAGAAGAAGAGATCGAAGAGCTCAAAGCCGTCGATCCCGAGGATAAGGACAGGCTCTCAGATGAGCTCGGCGACATCCTCTTTTCGGTGGTCAATACCGCAAGGCTTCTAAAGATCGACTCCGAGCTGGCGCTGACCCGTTCTGTAGACAAGTTCTCATCCCGCTTTCGAAAGGTAGAGGAGCTTGCCGAGAGCCGCGGTATCGACATGAAGACCGCATCAGACGATACGCTTGACGCGCTGTGGGAAGAGGTCAAATAATCTCGTTAATTCTCTTCCGAAGGGAAGAAGTTAAATAAATCAATAAGTGGTTCAAACCACAAATAAAATTTTTGGAGGAAACTAAAATGAAAAAGACAGAACTGATCGCTGCTGTTGCAGAGAAGGCAGGCATCTCCAAGAAGGATGCAGAAGCTGCTGTTACCGCTACTTTTGACACAATTGTTGAGACAATTGCCAAGGGCGACAAGATCCAGATCGTAGGATTCGGCGGATTCGAAAGAAGAGAGAGAAACGCTCGTGTAGGCGTTGATCCCAGAACTAACGCTAAGATCGAGATCCCTGCTTCCAAGGTTCCCGCTTTCAAGGCCGGCAAGGCTTTCAAAGAAGCTGTCAACAAGTAATTAATTTACCCCACGCGCTGAGCCGACAGTTCCCTGTCGGCTCGATATTTTTTGTATTATGAAATATGAAAAATGAAATATGAACAGGGGTCCCCGAAACGCCCCTGCGTTTTGGGGAGAGGACGAACGGTGGAGTGAGCACGAAAGCGGTCACGCTTGACGCTTTCAGCGAGCAGAACCGATGAGGACGAAAGGGCGGGCTCCGCCCGCAACCGATTTGTAATTGTCATTCAGAGGGGCTTTAGCCCCGAAGAATCCCCGTGTCATTAATACCGGTTGCAAGAGGAAGGGGATTGCCGCGTCGTGACCGTAATGGTCACTCCTCGCAATGACAATTGATTGGAGGCTCCTATGCGTTTAGATAAGTATTTAAAAGTCAGCCGTATCATCAAGCGGCGTACTGTCGCCAACGAGGTCTGCGACGCCGGCAAAGCGGTCGTCAACGGCAAGCCCGCGCGCGCGTCCTACGATGTCAAGGTCGGCGACGTCATCGAGCTCAACTTCGAGACCAGACAGGTGAAGTTCCGCGTCGAAAAAGTCTGTGAGACCGTCCGCAAGGAGGACGCGGGGTCGATGTATACACCGCTTTCGTAGAGAATAGAGAAGAGAGAAGAGAGAATAGAAAAGGGCGGGATCTTCTGCGAAGACGGCAACCCTTCCGGCGCGTTGCGCCACCTCCCCTAACAGGGGAGACTCCCGCACCCGAATAATAATTGTCATTGCGAGGCTCGTGCCATATGGGGTCCCTAAAACTCCCCGAGTTTTGGG
>CAZPOG010000006.1:0-37686 GCA_964588105.1 uncultured Ruminococcus sp.
TTTATCTTCCCCCGGTTGAACCGGGGGTTTATTTCCACGCCTTAAAGGCACCAAAAATACAGACCCCGAAGAGTGATCTTCGGGGTCTGCAGCTTTGAGAGCGTATCGGTTTATGAAAACGATATTGAGAGTTATTATTCTGTATGTTGATGAAGCTGTAAAAACAACATCGGGAAAGGAAACTAAACCAATCTGCTCCCGTAAAGCCTGTTATTCGTCGCCCTGCAGGGCGTCGTAGCCTTCTTCTCCCGTACGGATCTTGACGACGTTCTCAACATCATAGACAAAGATCTTGCCGTCGCCGATATGACCGGTATAGAGCGCCTTCTTCGCTGTTTCGATCACGTCGCGTACCGGAATAGCGGATACCACCATCTCGACCTGGATCTTCGGCAGCAGGTTGGTCTCCATCGGAACGCCTCTGTAGTATTCGGGCTTACCCTTCTGAGAACCGTAGCCCATAACATGAGTGACGGTCATGCCGGTGATACCGAGCTTCGCCATCGCTCTCTTGAGCTTCTCGAACTTCGACTCCTTGCAGATGATTTCCACCTTGGTGAATTTTGCGTTTCCGTCGAAGGACGGTACCGCCTTGACCTCGACCGCCTCAGCAACAGGTGTGTTGCCGGTAACGACGGTGATATCCTCGCCGTAGACGGAGTAGTCTTCGGAGGTTGCCGCAAAGCCTGCGTATGCGGAGGGCAGACCGTGCTCGGTGATATCCAGACCCATGATCTCCTCCTCAGCGGACGCGCGCAGTCCGATGGTCTTCTTGATGATGGTAAAAGTGATGATCATCATAACCACAGCATAAGCGGCAACTGCAGCAAAACCTAACAGCTGTAAGCCGAGCTGGGTAAAGTCGCCGGTATAGAACAGACCGGAGAGTCCTGCGGGAGCATCGGGGTTTGCGAGCAGTCCGACCGCGATGGTGCCCCAGATACCGTTGGCGCAGTGTACACCCACCGCGCCGACAGGATCGTCGACATGGAACTTCATATCAAGCACTTCAACCACTACGACTACGAGAATACCGGATACGATACCGACTACGGTCGCGCCGATCGCGTCAAGCGCGTCACAGCCAGCCGTGATACCGACTAATCCTGCCAAAGAAGCGTTCAGACACATGGAGACGTCGGGCTTGCCGTTTTTGACCCAAGTAAAGATCATGGTCACGCAGGTCGCGACTGCGGGAGCAATCGTGGTGGTCAGGAAGATGGACGCAAGTTCTGACGGCGTTGTCGCCGCCGCACCGTTGAAGCCGTACCAGCCAAGCCACAGGATGAATACGCCTAAGGCGCCGATGACGATGTTATGACCGGGAAACGCGTTGACCTTGACGACCTTGCCGTTCTCGTCACGTTCGTACTTACCAAGACGCGGTCCTAAGATGGTCGCGCCGACCAGCGCCGCGATACCGCCGACCATGTGGATCGCGCAGGAACCGGCGTAATCATGGAAGCCGAGCTGACTCAGCCAGCCGCCTCCCCAGATCCAGTGCGCCTCGATCGGATAGATGAATAAGGAGATGACTCCCGAATAAATACAGTATGCGGAGAACTTCGTACGTTCCGCCATCGCGCCCGATACGATCGTCGCGGTGGTCGCGCAGAACACGAGGTTGAATACGAAGGTAGACGCCGCGGTGAAGTCACCGTTTGCGGGGGATGCGATGAACTCTTTGAAGTGACCGAACAGATCCATGTTCGGAATACCGATGAGGCCGAACAGGGTATCTTCGCCCATCATGATGGTGTATCCCAAGAGAGCAAATACAACCGTACCGATACAGAAGTCCATCAGGTTCTTCATGATAATATTGCCGGCGTTCTTCGCGCGGGTGAAGCCTGCCTCCACCATGGCAAAGCCCGCCTGCATCCAGAATACCAAAGCGGCTCCGATCAAAAACCAAAATTCTACTGTCATATATATACCTCCTCAAATACAGTTTGCAGTGTTGATGAATATGCTAAAAATGCCGTCATCGTCGTCATCGACGTCAGAAATGGCTTGTTTAAGCCAAAAATCGGTGACGGCAACAAAAGTGTCTGTCGTCATCCTGTCATCTCGGCGTCACAGGCTGCGCTTTCTGAGAGCGGTCTGGTGTGCCCGTGCTTGACTCTCTCTGAATGACAGGGTGACGATGAAGTGACAGGGTGACGGCGTCCGTTTTTCTGCCGTCATCAAAAAACCGCATAGATAAGCCGTTTTTAGACCCGATGACGGCGATGACGACGTTTTGTACAATGATGAATTGTCATTCTGAGCGGTCACCGACAGGCGAATTTGCGACAGCAAATAGTCGAAGAATCCCCTTCGTCTTAATATTGCTTGATAAGAGATTCTCAATACAACCGGTATTTATGACAGGGGGATTCATCACTTCGTTCTGAATGACAGGATGACGACGACGCGACGGCGATGACGGCGTTTTGTACAATGTGATTGCTGTTGTTGTGCTTACGCTCTCTGTAAAAAAATAAGCGTACCCTGAAAGATTCAGAGTACGCCATTGTACTGAAATAAGATAGTTTTGGGTTATGTCATTCTGAGGAGTGACCCTTGCGGTCACGACGTGAGAATCCCCCGATCATTACGACCGGTTGTGAGAGGAAGGGGATTGCCACGGGCTGGTGCCCTCGCAATGACATTTGTTGTTTATTCCACCGTAACCGACTTTGCAAGGTTGCGGGGTTTGTCAACGTCGTTGCCTTTGTTGACGGATGTATAGTAAGCTAAAAGCTGCATCGGAACGGTCGCGACCATCGGCATGAGCACTTCATACCGCTTCGGGATGCGGATCAGATAATCCGCCGCTTCCTTGTCGATATCCGCTTCTTCATCACAGATAACAATCGTCATCGCACCGCGCGCCTTGACCTCCTTGATGTTAGATACAGTCTTTTCGATCAAACGGTTCTGGGTCGCTACGGCGATGACCGGCATCCCGTCTTCTACCAGCGAAATGGTGCCGTGCTTGAGTTCGCCCGCGGCGTAACTCTCGCTGTGAATATAAGAGATCTCCTTGAGCTTCAGGGAGCCTTCCATCGAAAGCGCGTAATCCAGTCCGCGCCCGATATAAAGCAGGCTGTCGGCGGTGATCAGCTTGGTCGAGATATACTGGCACTGATCGACAACCTTTTCGATCGTCTCTTCGATAACACCGGGCATGCGCATCAGCTCGGCGGTCAGACGCTGACATTTGCCCTCGTCGATCTTGCCCTTGGCGTAAGCCATCTCGAACGCTAAGAGGTAGATAACCGCAAGCTGTACCATATACGCCTTGGTGGAGGCAACAGCGATCTCGGGACCCGCATGGGTGTAGATGACCATGTCCGCCTCGCGGGCAATCGAGCTGCCCTTGACGTTAACGATCGCGAGCGACTTTGCCGCGGTGTCTTTTACCAGATTCAGCACCGCTTTGCTGTCGGCGGTCTCGCCCGACTGGCTGATGATGATGACAAGGTCTCCCTCGCCGATCAGCGGATCGCGGTAACGGAACTCGGACGCAATATCCACCGTAACGGAGACACGCGCGTACTTCTCCATGATATACTTGCCGACCATACCGGCGTGCATCGCGGTACCGCAGGCAACGATGAAGATATTGTTCACCTCGCGCAAGGTCTCGGGCGTGATGCCGCACTCGCTGAGATCGGGCATCCCGTTTTCGATACGCGGGGTGATGGTCGTTTTGACGGCGGTGGGCTGTTCATGGATCTCTTTGATCATAAAGTGCGGATAGCCGCCCTTCTCAGCGCTGTCCTCATCCCAGTCGGCGGTCTTGAGCTCTTTGTCGAGCATCCTGCCGTGCAGGGTGCAGAAGCTGACCGAACCGTTCTTGAGTACAGCGATCTCGTTATGTTCTAACAGATAATAGTCCTTGGTATATTTGATGATGGCGGGAACATCGGAGGCAATGAACACCTCTCCCTTGCCCTGGCCGACGATCAGCGGTGATTCTCTTCTCACCGCATAGACGGTCTCCGGCTTGTCGGCAAAGACGATACCCAGAGCGAAGGAACCTCTGACTTCGTGGAGTGTTCTGCGGATCGCGCGGATCGGGTTGCCGTCATAGTAGAAGTCGAGCAGCTGGGCGACGACCTCGGTGTCGGTGTCGGAGAGGAACTCGGTACGCTCGTTCTCGATCAAGAACTGCTTGATCTGCTTATAGTTCTCGATGATACCGTTGTGAACGATGGTGACGCGGCGTCCCGAATGGGGATGCGAGTTGATATCCGACGGCTCGCCGTGGGTCGCCCAACGGGTGTGACCGATACCGGCATGGCCCTTGGGCTTGCCCTCTTTCTCCATCTTGGCGACAAGATCGGTCAGTCTGCCTTTCGATTTGGCGACTTCGATCTTCCCGTTTTCAAAGACGGCGATACCCGCCGAGTCATAGCCGCGGTATTCTAATTTCGTCAGCGCCGATACCAGCACATCCGCACAGTCGCGCGGTCCGACATATCCTACGATTCCACACATAAAGGGATACCTCTCGTTCTGTCATTGCGAAGGAGCCAAAGGCGACTGCGGCAATCCCCTTGTCATTTTGACCGGTTGCTATAGGAAGGGGATTCCCACATCGTCGGCATAATTGCCGACTCCTCGGAATGACTCTTTTTCTTCAGAGATATTATACATCATCTCACGCCGAAAAGCAACTCCCCATATGTCGGCAGCGGCCAAATATCTGCGTCAACAATCGCTTCTGCCGCGTCTGCATATTCGCGCAGGATATCCATCTGCGGCAGGATCTCGTCGCGAACAAAGTTCGCCTGTTCTACGATATCGTCGATATGATTCAGATGATCGGCGAGACGCTCTAAGATTCCGGCGTTTGCGCTCATCTCGTCGCACGCGGCGGAGAGCTTCTCGATATTCGCGGTCTCATACGCGCAGCTGATGTCGTCCGAGAGCGCTTTCTTCATCGAAACGTTCTTTAAGAGCTTCATCAGGTAGGTCTCGATCGCGGGGATGATCTGCTTGCCGGTCATGTCGACCATGGTCAGCGCCTCGATGTTGACCTGCTTGACGTAGTTCTCGAGCATGATCTCCATACGGGATTCGAGTTCTGCCTTGGTGAATACCTTGTGAGCGGTCAGCATCTTCACGTTCTTTTCATCGAGCAGATGCGGCATTGCGTCAGCGGTGGTCTTCAGGTTAGACAGACCTCTCTTCTCGGCTTCTTCGATCCATGCGTCGTCATAGCCGTTGCCGTTGAAGATGATGCGCTCGTGCGCCTTGATGGTGTCGCGGATCAGGTTATGTACATCGTTCTCAAAGTCCTCGGAGCCTTCCAGCACATCGGCAAACTGCTTTAAGGATTCTGCAACAGCGGAGTTGAGCATCATGTTGCAGCAGGCGATGGAGTTGGAGGAGCCGAGCATGCGAAACTCAAACTTGTTGCCGGTGAAAGCAAACGGCGAGGTACGGTTTCTGTCAGTGGTGTCGCGTCTGAACTGCGGGAGAACGTCGACGCCAAGCTTCATATATTTATGCTTTGCGCCCTCGTACGCGGTCTCGTTCTCGATCGCGTCGAGAACGCCTGCGAGCTCATCGCCGAGGAAGATCGAGATCACGGCGGGAGGCGCTTCGTTCGCGCCTAAGCGGTGGTCGTTGCCGGCTGTCGCGACGGACAAACGAAGCAGATCCTGATACTCGTCGACCGCTTTGATGACCGCGACCAAGAACAGCAAAAACTGTACATTCTCGTACGGAGTCTCGCCGGGAGTGAGCAGGTTAACGCCGGTGTTGGTGCCGATCGACCAGTTGTTGTGCTTGCCGGAGCCGTTGACGCCTTTGAAGGGCTTCTCGTGCAAGAGGCAAACCAGACCGTGACGCTCGGCGACCTTCTGCATGATCTCCATAGTCAGCTGGTTGTTATCGGTCGCGACGTTGGTGGTCGTATAGATCGGAGCCAGCTCATGCTGTGCGGGAGCGACCTCGTTGTGCTGGGTCTTGGCAAGGATGCCGAGCTTCCACAGCTCGTCGTTGAGGTCTTCCATATAAGCGAGGACTCTGGGCTTGATGGTGCCGAAGTAGTGATCGTCCAGCTCCTGACCCTTGGGAGGACGAGCGCCGAACAGGGTGCGTCCGGTATAGATCAGGTCTTTACGCTTTGCGTACAGTTCCTTGGGAACCAGGAAGTATTCCTGCTCGGGGCCGACGGAGGTGACGACCTTGGTGACGTCCTCGTTGCCGAAGAGCTTTAATACTCTTAAAGCTTGCGTGTTGAGCGCCTGCATGGAACGCAGAAGCGGAGTTTTCTTATCCAGCGCGTCGGAGCTGTAAGAAGCGAACGCAGTGGGGATACACAGGGTCTTGCCCTTGATAAAAGCGTACGAGGTCGGATCCCATGCGGTGTAGCCGCGCGCCTCAAAGGTAGCGCGTAAACCGCCGGAGGGGAAGGAGGACGCGTCCGGTTCGCCCTTGATCAGTTCTTTGCCGGAGAACTCCATGATAACTCTGCCGTCGGGCGAGGGAGAGATAAAGCTGTCGTGCTTCTCCGCGGTGATACCGGTCAGCGGCTGGAACCAGTGGGTGTAATGGGTCGCGCCTTTCTCAACCGCCCAGTCTTTCATCGCGACCGCGACCGCGTTGGCGACACTGATACTCAGCGCTTCGCCCTCGTCGATGGTCTTGCGGAGCTTCTGGTAGATCTTGCCGTCGAGGCGCTCCTTCATCACCTTGTCATCAAATACCATACTGCCGAAATAGTCTGCTACGTTAGCCATAATGATAGCTCCTTTACTGTGTTTTCTTCATATCACGCCTCGTTTACCTCCGCTGATCCTCGTATAACTCCTACTCACCTAACCACCCTTCGGACTTGTTGAGTCCTCCGGGCGGTCCTGGTTCGTCCGTCGTTATCCGAGGGCTCCGGTACTCGGACGCATAAAATAAAAAAGACGCCTCGAACCGTTTGGTTCAAGACGCCTTTGTCTTTACAGGTCGCATTATACGCCCTCTTTTTTGATTTGTCAACCCCTTTTTGCAAAAAACTTTAATGCTTTGAAGTTTTAAATCAATAGTTGACAAATGGAAATCACGGTGCTATAATAGGTTGCGTAATGAGCAAAGGCGTTCATTTAGGGATTCGTATCCCTGAATGGGCGCTTTTTTAATTTTGTTTGAGAAATGTCATTCAGAGGGAGTACTCACGGGGTCCCCGAAACGCTCCTGCGTTTTGGGGAGAGGAGGAGCAACGAAGCGATATAGGGAGTGGTCAAGCCTGACCGCTCCCAATAAGCGAAGTTTGTGACGACGATCGACCGAAGAATCCCCTTCCACCTGCAACCGGTCGTAATAACAGGGGGATTGCCACGGGCTAAAGCCCTTGCAATGACAACGATATAGTAGGGAAAGGAAACAACATTATGAGAGAAGGACAATTTCGCAATCCGTCGGGCTGCGCGATCGCGGCAGAAATCTCAAAGGACGGCAGAAGGTTCTCCGCTGAGAAGATCATCGAGTGTATGATCCCCATGCATGACCGCTCTAACGGTCTGGGCGGCGGCTTCGCAGGCTACGGCATCTATCCGAAGTACAAGGACTTCTACGCCTTCCATCTGTTCTATGATGACAGACACATCAAAAAAGAGGTAGAGGAATACCTCAAGGAACGCTATGAGATCGTACTTTCTGAGGAAATCCCGACAAGGAAGATCCCGGAGATCACCGACGAGCCGATCATCTGGCGCTACTTCTTAAATCCGCTCAAGTCTGTCCTGCGGAGTGCGCAGCTGGATGAAAAAGAGTTCACCGCGCGTGTAGTCATGCACATCAATACCCATATGAAAGGCGCGTATGTCTTCTCCTCCGGCAAGAACATGGGCGCGTTCAAGGCGGTGGGCTTCCCCGAGGACGTCGGACGCTTCTATATGCTTGAAGAGTATAAGGGCTACGCGTGGACGTCTCACGGACGCTATCCGACCAACACCCCCGGATGGTGGGGCGGCTCTCACCCGTTCGGACTGCTCGACTATACCGTTGTCCACAACGGCGAGATCAGCTCCTATGACGCGAACCGCCGCTTCATCGAGATGTTCGGATACAAATGTACGCTCCAGACCGATACCGAGGTCATGGCGTATATCGCGGACTTCCTGCTCAGGCGCAAGGGCCTCAGCCCGAAAGAAATGGCGCAGATCATCGCGGCTCCCTTCTGGTCGACGATCGAAAAGAAGGATGAGAAACAACAAGAGAAGCTGACCTACTTCCGCACGGTATATTCCTCCCTGCTGATGACGGGGCCCTTCTCGATCGTTGTCGCGTACAACGGCGGACTGATGGCGCTCAACGACCGCCTCAAGCTCCGCTCGATGGTAGCCGCAGAGAAGGACGACATGGTCTATATCGCTTCCGAAGAGACCGCGATCCGTATTATGCAGCCCGAGGTCGACCGTATCTGGTCACCCGCAGGCGGCGAACCTGTTATTGTTAAATTAAAGGACGGTGTGATGTAATGCCGATCAATTATATATTACCGGAATTTGAAGTCGAGCGCTCAGACTACCGCTGTATCCGCTGCCGCGTGTGCGAACGACAGTGCGCGAACAGCGTTCACAGCTATGATCCCGACCGCGACGTGATGATCTCCGACGAATACAAGTGTGTGGACTGTCAGCGGTGCGTATGCCTCTGCCCGACTCACGCGCTGAAAATCAAGAAGAACGAATCCGCGCTGAGAACCAACGCGAACTGGAAGCAGAACACGATCTTAGAGATCTACAAACAGGCGAACACCGGCGGCGTGCTGCTCTCCTCTATGGGCAATCCCGAGCCGTTCCCGGTCTACTGGGATAAGATCCTGATCAACGCCTCACAGGTCACGAATCCCTCGATCGATCCCTTAAGAGAACCGATGGAGACACGCGTGTTCTTAGGCAAGAAGCCGCATGAGATCGAACGCGACGAAAACGGCGAGCTCATCACCGAGCTGCCGCCGCAGATCGAGCTCGAGCTCCCCTTGATGTTCTCCGCGATGAGCTACGGCTCCATCAGCTACAACGCGCACAAGTCCCTCGCAACCGCCGCCGAAGCCTTAGGCATCTGCTACAACACCGGTGAGGGCGGTCTGCACGAAGACTTCTATCAATACGGCAAGAACACCATCGTGCAGGTCGCGTCCGGACGCTTCGGCGTTTATAAGGATTATCTCGAAGCGGGCGCGGCGATCGAGATCAAGATGGGACAGGGCGCAAAGCCCGGTATCGGCGGTCATCTGCCCGGCGCGAAGGTCGGGGAGGACATCAGCAAGACGCGTATGATCCCCGAAGGATCTGACGCGATCTCCCCCGCTCCCCATCACGATATCTATTCTATCGAAGATTTAAGACAACTGGTTTTCTCCCTGAAAGAGGCCACGGAATACAAGAAGCCCGTTATCGTCAAGGTCGCGGCGGTTCACAACATCGCCGCGATCGCCTCCGGTATCGCAAGATCCGGCGCGGACATCATCGCGATTGACGGCTTCAGAGGCGGTACCGGCGCGGCGCCGACCAGGATCCGCGACAACGTCGGTATCCCGATCGAATTAGCGCTTGCCGCGGTCGACAAACGGCTGAGAGATGAGGGCATCCGCCAGAACGTCTCCTTGGTGGTAGGCGGCTCGGTACGATCCGCTTCCGACGTCGTCAAGGCGATCGCTCTCGGCGCGGACGCCTGCTATATCGCAACCTCGGCGCTGCTCGCCTTGGGATGTCACCTCTGCCGCACCTGCCAGAGCGGCAAGTGCAACTGGGGTATCGCGACGCAGGATCCCGAGCTGGTCAAGCGTCTTAACCCCGAGGTCGGCAAAGAACGGCTGATCAACCTCTTGACCGCATGGAAGCATGAGATCAAAGAGATGATGGGTCTGATGGGTATCAACTCTATTGAAGCCTTGCGCGGTAACCGACTGATGCTGCGCGGAGTAGGACTAAATGAAAAGGAGCTTGAGATTCTCGGTATCTCACACGCGGGCGAATGAAACGGGTAATTGTACATGAAGAATGGTGCCTCGGGTGCCACCTTTGCGAATATAACTGCGCTTTCTCCAACTCCGGCTGCGCCGATATGGTCAAAGCGCTCAAGAATAAGCCGATCACCCCTCGCATCCATGTGGAGGAGGGAGGCAAGATCCACTATGCTGTGTCCTGCCGCCACTGCGAGGATCCCCTTTGCATCAAGGGCTGTATCTCCGGCGCGCTGACGAAGGACAAAGACGGCGTAGTCACCATCAACCACGACAAATGCGTCGGATGTCTCTCCTGTATGCTGTTGTGCCCCTACGGCTGTATCGTCACCGACGAAAACGACGTTGTGCTCAAATGCGAGCTGTGCGTCAAAAACGGCGGCACGCCCGCCTGTGTACAGGGCTGTCCGAACAGGGCGATCATCTTTGAGGAGGGTCAGGTATGAAGTATGTCATTATCGGCAACGGTCCCGCCGCAATATCCTGTATCGAGGGCATCCGCTCAACCGACCAAGACGGCGGTATCACCGTTATATCAAAAGAGAATCACCCTGCCTACTTCCGTCCTTTGATCTCTTACTATCTCGAGGGCAAAAGCAAGGCGGAGAACATCGGCTGCCGTGACAACGATTTTTATGAAAAGAACAGCTGTGAGATCGTTTACGGTACCGTCACGGCGATAGAGAAAGAAAGCAGCGCCGTCATCCTCAGCGACGGACAGAAGATCGCGTATGATCGCCTGTGTATCTGCTCGGGCTCGTCGTCCTTCGTCCCTCCGATGGCAGGTCTTGACACGGTGGAAAAGAAGTTTACCTTCCTGACCATCGACGACAGTTTCGCGATCGAAAAAGCGATCACACAAAACCGCCGCGTGCTGATCATCGGCGCGGGTCTGATCGGACTCAAATGCGCCGAGGGTCTCAGAGACCGCGTACAAAGCGTCACGGTCTGTGACCTCGCTCCCCGTGTGCTGTCCTCCATCCTCGACGACGAATGCGCCGCTGTGGTGCAGAAGCACTTGGAAGAATGCGGGATCATATTCTCGCTCGGCAACACCGCCGATCATTTTGATGGGAACACCGCGTATATGAAAGACGGCTCTGTCATTGACTTTGACGTTCTCGTCCTCGCGCTCGGCGTACGTCCGAACATCGGCTTCTTCAAAGAAGCTGGCGGCGAATGCAACCGCGCAATCCTCGTAGAGAATACAATGCAAACCTCTATCGAAAACATCTACGCCGCAGGCGACTGTGTGGAGCAGTATGATATCACCTTCGGCGACAAGCGCATCATGGCGCTGCTCCCGAACGCCAACCTCGGCGGCTATACTGCAGGCGTGAATATGGCGGGCGGCGACGTGTCCTTTGACAACGCCCTGCCGATGAACTCCATCGGGTTCTGGGGTCTGCACATGATGACCGCCGGTACCTACGCTAACGACGGCAGCGCGAAGATGATCGAAGAAAAATCGGAGAACGGCATCAAGCGCTTCTTTATCAAAGATAACAAGCTGATCGGATTTATCATTATCGGCGAGGTCAAAAGCGCCGGAATCTATACCAACCTGATCCGCAGTCAGACCGATTTGTCCGAAATCGATGTTGACGCGCTGATAAAAAATCCGAATATGATCCCATTTGGTGAAATTTACCGTAGAAAAACGCTGGGAGGTGTGGTATAATGATGCTGTTAGACGCTAAAGCGTTAAACCATCAAAGTCTTAATGAACAAATCAAGGCGACAGACGGCGACTTGGAATTAGAGAATGTACTCGGTCAGCGATTCATCGCGGCGGGTCTCTCCGGCAAGACGCTTGATATCCACGGCACTCCGGGCAACGCCCTCGGCGCCTACCTCAACGGCGCTGTGATCAATGTCTGCGGCAACGCGCAGGACGCGGTCGGCGATACCATGAACGCCGGTCAGATCAATGTCTTCGGCAATATCGGCGACGCGCCCGGCTACGCGATGCGCGGCGGCAAGATCTATGTCAAGGGCGACGCGGGCTACCGCGCGGGCATCCACATGAAGGCGTATAAAGAACACCTTCCCGTGCTGATGATCGGCGGCAAAACAGGATCCTTCCTCGGCGAGTATCAGGCGGGCGGCATCATCATCGTGCTGGGTCTGACCGACGATCAGAGAGATATTGTCGCAAACTTCCCCTGCACCGGAATGCACGGCGGCAAGATGTATCTGCGCTCCAAGTGCGAAGGCATCCACTTTCCGCATCAGGTAACAGCGCGTGAAGCGACCGCTGAGGACTTAGATGAGATCAAAGAATACATCCATGAGTTTTGCGGTATCTTCGACTTTGACGAAGAGATGATACTGGACTCGGATTTTACCGTAATCACCCCAGGCAGCAAAAACCCCTATCAGCAGATGTACGTAGCGAATTGAGCAGCACAACGCTGTCATTGCGAGGGAGCGACTAAGCGACCGCGGCAATCCCCTTCCTATTGCAACCGGTAGTAGTGACAAGGGGATTCCCACGTCAGGGCATAGCCCCTCCTCGGAATGACACTCTACTACGAAAAGAGGTAATGATATGACCAGCGAACAACAGGAAATCATGCAGTTTATGGAGGAAGAGGACGTCAAGTTTATCCGGCTTGCGTTCTGTGACGTCTACGGTGTGCAGAAGAATATCTCCGTCCAGCGCGGAGAGCTGCAGCGCGCCTTTGAGACGGGATATCCTATCGACGCCTCCTATATCGCGGGCTTCGGCGGCGACTACGGCGAGGACGTCTATCTTCACCCCGACGCATCGACCGTGACGATCTTACCGTGGCGGCCGGAACACGGCAAAGTGGTAAGGATGTTCTGTACCCTTCAACACGCAGATGGCACCCCTGTCGAAACCGACACCCGCGCGCTTCTCAAAAACGCTGTGCAAAAAGCGCGCAAGAAGGGCTATACCTTCCACTTTAAGTCGGAGCTGCAATTCTATCTCTTCAAGACCGACGAGAACGGCGACAGCGCCCACATCCCCTACGACAACGCGGGCTATATGGATATCGCTCCGCTCGACAAGGGCGAGAACGTGCGCCGTGAGATCTGCCTGACGCTCGAGCAGATGGGAATCACCCCCGAGAGCTCCCACCATGAGGCGGGTCCCGGACAGAACGAGATCGACTTCAAATACGCCGATCCGCTGACCTCCGCCGACAACACGGTCACCTTCCTGTCCGTCGTTCGCACGATCGCCGCGCGCAACGGACTGTACGCGGACTTCAGCCCCAAGCCCTTTGCGGACAAGTCGGGCTCCGCGCTGCATATCACCATGTCGGTACACGCCAAGTCGGGCGAACAGGTCACCGATTATGCGATCGCCGGTATGCTCGAAAACATCGCCGCGATGACGATCTTCCTCAATCCGACAGACGGCTCTTATCACCGCTTCGGGCGGCTGAAAGCGCCGAAATATATCACATGGTCGCGCAAGAACCGCGCCCAGCTCATCTCCGCTCAGCTGACGAAAAACGGCAACCCGTGTCTGCAGCTGCGTTCTCCCGATCCGGAGGCTAATCCCTATCTCGCCTTCGCGCTGATGATAGAAGCGGCAGTCGACGGCATCGAGAACCGCCGCGCGCTGTGTGATCCCGCGGACAACGATCTGCTGTTCATGACCGCGGAGGAACAAAAACAATTTACCCTTCTTCCGAACACTATCGATAAAGCGCGCATCCACGCGCACTCCGACAGCTTTATCAGAGAGAATATCCCCGAGAGCGTTATCAAGGCATACTGCAACCGGTAATCACAGGCTCCCTTTGATAAAGGGAGGCAAAAGAAAGGAGGGAGCTGTGTATGATGGAACAGTACCATTACCGCGTACTGATCGTATCATTATCCGAAAAATTCAATAGCGAAATCGGCTCCCTCATGCAGGAAAGCTTTTCCGCTGACAAAGTGGATTGTGTCAGTAGCGCGGGTGGAGCGCGCCGTAGGCTGCTTGAGAACACCTATGACTTCATCATCGTCAACGCGCCCTTACGGGATGAGTTCGGCTCACGCCTGTGTATGGACGCGTCTGTTTCGTCCGGTACCGTTGCCGCGATGTTCACGGCGACAGAGGTTCATGAGGAGATCGTTCACAAGGTAACGCCGCACGGCGTTTTTGTGATTCGTAAGCCTGCAGCAAAGCAGACCGTCGCCCAGTCCTTCTCCCTGCTCGTATCGGCGCGTGAACGCCTCAGAGCAGTCGAAAAGAAGGCAGGAAAAGCAGAAAGCAAGCTCGACGAGATCAAGGTCGTCAACCGCGCCAAGTGGCTCCTGATCGACAACGAGGACATGAGCGAAGCGCAGGCGCATAAACATATCGAAAAAGCCGCCATGGATTCCGGTATCACCAAGAAGCAGGCGGCGCAGATTATTATAGAAAATTATAGTTAATAATGATTATGTCATTGCGAGGCTCCATAGGAGCCGTGGCAATCCCCCGGTCATTCCGACCGGCTGTAAGAGGAAGGGGATTCCCACGGTCGCTTTGCTCCCTCGGAATGACATCGAATTTGGGGAAAGGAAGATACTATGACAAAATACATATTCGTTACCGGTGGTGTGGTATCGGGTCTCGGCAAAGGTATCACCGCCGCGTCGCTCGGCAGACTTCTCAAGGCGCGCGGACTCAAGGTCGCGTCCCAGAAGCTCGATCCCTATATCAACGTCGACCCCGGCACCATGAGCCCGTATCAGCACGGCGAAGTCTATGTGACCGAAGACGGCGCGGAGACCGATCTCGACCTCGGTCACTACGAGCGTTTTATCGACGAGGATCTGAACAAGTACAGTAATCTCACCACGGGTAAGGTCTACTCCAATGTTCTGGCAAAAGAACGCCGCGGTGAGTATCTCGGCAAGACCGTACAGGTCATCCCGCACATCACCGATGAGATCAAACGGTTCATCTATAACGTCGGCAAACAGACCGACGCTGACGTCGTCATCACCGAGATCGGCGGCACTATCGGCGACATCGAATCCCAGCCCTTTATCGAGGCGATCCGTCAGGTCGGCCATGAGGTCGGCGCGGACAACCGCTTGTATATCCACGTCACACTGGTACCGTATCTGAAAGCCTCCGGCGAGCATAAAAGCAAGCCAACACAACACAGCGTCAAAGAACTGCAGGGTCTCGGCGTCTCGCCCGACATCATCATTCTTCGAACCGACGAACCGATTGTCGACACAGGCATCTTTGACAAGATCGCCGGCTTCTGCAACGTATGGCCGGACTGCGTGATCGAGAATCTGACGCTGCCGAATCTCTACGAAGCTCCCTTGATGCTCGAGAAAGCGCACCTCTCGGACATCGTCTGCCGCGACCTCAACCTCAAATCCCACAAGCCCGACCTCTCCGACTGGGAGCACATGGTCGAGCGCGTCAAGAACCGCGAGCGCACGGTCAGGATCGGCTTGGTCGGCAAGTATGTCGAACTGCACGACGCGTATCTCTCCGTCGCGGAAGCCCTGCGTCACGCGGGCTACTATCAGGACTCCTTCGTCGATATCGACTGGATCGACTCCGAAAAGATCACCCCCGAGACCGTCGATGAGATTCTCTCGAAGGTCGACGGCATCATCGTTCCCGGCGGCTTCGGTCAAAGGGGCATCGAGGGCATGATCCTTGCGGCGCAGTACGCAAGAGAGCACGAGCTGCCCTACTTCGGCATCTGCCTCGGTATGCAGATCGCCGTCATCGAATACGCCAGAAATGTCGCCGGAATCAAAAACGCCAACTCCGGCGAGTTTGATAAGAACGCCGCAAAGGTCATCGACTTCATGCCCGATCAGAACGACGAGATCGACAAAGGCGGCACCCTTCGTCTCGGCGCGTATCCGTGTAATATCCGGAAAGGCACCGCGATGGAAAAGGCATACGGTACCGACAAGATCAGCGAGCGTCACCGCCACCGCTACGAGTTCAACAACGAGTACCGCGACGTATTGCAGGAAGCGGGACTGACCCTCTCGGGCTTCTCTCCCGACGGCAGACTGGTCGAGACCGTTGAGCTGACCGACAGACCGTTTTACATCGGCGTACAGTATCACCCCGAGTTCAAATCGCGTCCCAACAAACCCCATCCGCTGTTCACTGCTTTTATCAAAGCATCGCTCTCATAGATGTTTCCTTGCATAAGCCTCCCTGCTTACTGATAACAGGGAAGCTTCTGCTTGTTCGTATATATAACAAAACCCCTCTGACACAGAGGGGCATTTTTATTGATGACAGGTCGCTATGTCACTTTCCAGCTGTCAACGGTCTCGTCAAAGGAAGACATAGCTTTTTCCAAAGCAACAACTTCCTCTTCGCTGTTCTCGGTCAGCGCTGTTTTGTCACAGGGGAACCAATCGGCGTTATCCTGATTCTTCTGATACCAGTCCAGCGCCTTATAATTTGCCGGAGACTTTGTCTGAATGATAGACGGCTCATACAAAAGCGTTTTGATCATCCGCATAACATACTCCTTCAGCGAATCGTCACAGTTCCACGGGAGAGAAGAACAGTAAGTCCCTTTGGAATACCAGTCGGGATGAAAAACGGACGGAACGCTGAGCATGCGGATATTCGGTGCGATGTGCGGATAAGAATCCCACAGCGTTACCTTGATCGTGCAGTGATGTATCGCGCCGACAGTGTACATCCCGGACTTGACAGAAAGCGCGTAAGTCCGGATGTTGACGGTCAGCAGATATTCTTCCACATAGGGGACCTCTCCCTTTGTCGCAACCCATGAGAGATACGGACGGTTTTGGATCTTCAGCATTTCGCGATAATCCCGCGCCAATCGCTCGTTCCTGTTGTCGCTCACAGCCTTCACTCCTTTTTGATCTGTCCTGCTTTAAATAAAAAATACGTATTTCTTGAGTCTTTCCATCGCTTCCTGCACCTGAGAATACGGCAGGGCAAGGTTCATCCTGATACCCCACGGCTCATGAAACGGCGCGCCCTGCTGCCACGCGACGCCGACATCCCAGCCTTTTCGGATCAGCTCGTCGATCGTCAGGCCGTGCTTGCGGCAATACTCCTCACAGCGCAGAAGGAGCATATAAGTCCCTTCGGGCTTCGACACCTCCACACCATCGAAATTGCCGGTGATATAATCATAAGCATAGTTGATGTTTTCTGACAATACCGAATTCAGCTCGTCAACCCATGCCGCTCCCTCGTCCTTATAGGCGCCGATCAAGGCGTGCATGGAAAGCACGTTCATGGAGTTATAATGCGTCATCGCTGACTGTCGGCGCATCCTGTCGCGCAGATAGCTGTCATAGATGATATGGTAGCTTCCGATCAGCCCCGCGAGATTGAAGGTCTTGCTGGGCGCATAAACAGCGATCGTCCGATTACGCGCGTCCTCGCTGACGCTCTGAGTCGGGATATGTTTGTTGTCGTTTAAGAGGATATCCGACCAGATCTCGTCCGAGATCACGATACAGTCGTTTCGGCAAAATACCTTCATCGCCTTTTCGAGTTCGTCTTTCGTCCATACTCTGCCGCACGGATTATGCGGGCTGCATAAAACGGCAAGATGGATATGATTCTTTCTAAGCCGCCTGTCCATGTCCTCACAGTCCATACGCCAAACGCCGTCTTCGTCCTTTTTCAGCGGGCTCAGCTCGGCGACTCTGCCGGTATCCTCCAGAACATGGGTAAAGCCGATGTAGGTCGGGCTGTGCAAAAGGATCTTCTCACCGGGCGCGGTGAACGCCTGTATCGCCGCGCTGACGCAACCAAGTACACCGTTCTCATAACCGATTTCCTTTTTGGAAAGCCCCTCAACGCCGTTGCGGTTTTTCTGCCAGCGGATGATGGAGTCATAGTATTCGTTTGTCGGGATGTAGTAACCGTACAGCGGATGCTCTGCTCTCTTGATGATCGCCTCGGGGATAGTCGGGACGGTCTTAAAGTTCATATCCGCTACCCACATCGGGATTTTGGAAAACCCGTCCTTGGGCGCGGTGGGAGCGACCGCCCAGCTCACGGACGCGCCGATCGCATCAACTGCGAGGGCGTCCTTACCACTGCGGTCGGGCATGGTGGTAAAGTCGTATTTCATACCGATTCTCCTGTCAGCAATATTCGCCGTACTCACAGCCAATGTGAGTCGCTTCTATCTCGTCGACAAGCGTCAGCCTGCCGTCTTTCTTATCGTAAAGCTTGACGGTACCGACGCCGTTGCCGCCGTTGAACAGGCGGTTGTGCCTCTTTGCTCCGTCGGGCGCTTCATAGTTGACCCATAGCATATCGCGCTTCTGACAGCTGATCTCGGTCTCCATCACCGCGTCCTTGTTCTCCTGCCTGACGTGCCAGACAACTTCTTTTTCGCGTTCTTCAAAAGAGAACTGTGTTTTGACATTCATCCACACATGAGAGAAGTTGAAGTCATACTCCTTGCCTTCATAATAGAAGACGCCGAGCAGCCGCCTGTCGAGCGGGATAAAATAGATCTTCGGTCTGCCGCCGCCGATGTCAAAAACACTGTTGTGAAGCGTCTTTCCTGTCAGCTTGCTTCTCAGGCAGTTGGATGACAGCCAGACCCACGGACTGGTGAAATCCCTGCCCCAGTTCTTGTCCGCATAGCCGTAGCTTTTGTCAGGTGATACCGTGTATGTTTTGCCGTTATAGGTGATCGTGCCGCTGTAAGCGCTCTTCATTCCCTCGGCGTGCCAGTACATGGCGAATGCTTCCATCCCCCTGAGCGGCTTGCTCGCGCCGTAACCGACGTTAAAAGCGATCTGCTTGTCGATCGTCAGATCCCAGCTCAGCTCGCCCGCGTCACACATCCACTCCGGATGGGCTGATGCTTCTTCGGGTGAGATAGAGATACTGCCCCGAAGCGCAGTCTCCGCTGCATAGCAGTCATCCGCCTCGACCACGTAAGGCGCACTGTCGTGGATCCTGACGTTTTTGAGCGAAAAAAAGCGATGCAGCTGGCAGTGATCTTCTCCCCAGCAGCCCGCCTTGACCATCAGATAGGACGGCATCTTCCCCGCCGCTTGGTTCTCGGGAAGCTGTCCGAACACCGGCTCATCCTCCGCGAGCGCGGGATTACAGATGAAGAACTCGATGAAGAAGGGCTTGTCCTCGCCGCTTTGTGCGTCCTGCGCGGTGAAGGAATGCCACCACCAGTCATAACCGTGACGCGCCAGCGGACCGTGCAGCATAAAGGCATTGCGCGAAATATCGTGAATATTAAAAATCTTATCCATTGTCAAAGGTACTCCGTATCAGTATATCGTTTTGATGGTATCGACCTTGTATTTCTTCCTGAATTCTTCGAGATCCTTATCCGAACGGATCAGCATGACCTCGGTGAATTGTCCGCTTTGTTTATCTTTAAAACCCGCGACCTTCTCTCCCGTACAGATCGATGCGCGGATCACCGCGTCATGCGTCTCGGGACCGAATGAATCATCCTCAAAAACACGCTTCGGCTTCTTAGAACCGTTGTTATGAAATAGTTTTTTGAACATCCCAAACACCGCCTTTTTATCATTATAGTACAGACCAACGACAGTTGCAAGAGTTATGATCATCCCACAAAACACTATTGACAAATGAGTCGGAATCCGTCACAATAGAATATGCACAGATTCGGGCACGTGTTCTAAGGGACAAAAAATAATATGTACGGTGTAGTCGGCGACGGCTACACCGTTTTTGCTGTACATAGCCCATTTACGCTGTTCTTAGCAGCTTCGGATTGTTGCGGATTTCGTCTATAATAGATAGTATTTCCTTTTCGCTCGGAATGTCGATGATACCTACGGCGGTGAAATGAATCTTAATCGGAACGTGGTACTTTCCGTCAACCTTAACTTTCTTGAAAACTTCAATTTTGCTGATAAGGGTATTTACGAGCTTTTCGTCGAGTTCTTCAAAATCCGTGCATTGACGAATTACCTTGAGAAATGCTTTTAAGTCAACGGTAGTTTTCTCGGCGTTATTCAGAGCGGTTTCGTCTGCTTCGATTTGCGCCGACAGGGATTTTTGCTCGGCTTCATAATTTGCAGCCATCATAGAATACCGTTCATCGGAAAGATTACCGAGGACGTGATCCTCATAGACGCGCATTATAAGTCGGTTAAGCTCCTCAATTCGTTTCTTCGCCTGCTGTATTCTGCTTTTCGTTATCCTGATATTCGCCAGCATATTCTCTGAATGTTTTTTGGCATACAGGTAAAGAAACACAGGCTCATATTCAGTAACATATTTCACGACCTTTTTTACTGCTTCGGTGACCGCCTGACGGACAACGGTTTCACGGATATAGTGAATAGAGCAAGTGCCTTTGTTTTCCTTGTACTCGGAACAGCGGAAAAACTCCTTGCCCTCGGCAATCGTCTTTGCCGCGCAGAAATACATCTTTGCGCCGCAATCTCCGCAAAACATTTTAGCGGTAAATATGCTTTTTCTGCCTGACGAAGTGTGCCTGCGGCGGTGACTTCGTATCTCCTGCACCCGCCGAAAGGTTTCCATATCAATAATGGCTTCCTGAGTGTTCGGAATAATCTGCCATTGGTCTTGCGGATTGTGTACTCTGTCGTGTACCTTGTAGCTGACGGTGGTGCTTTTGAAGTTGACTGTGCAGCCCGTGTATTGTAGGTTTGCAAGAATACCCCTAATCGTGGAAGCCCGCCACTGACAGGGCGGCACTCTTAACGGATTTCTTGTATTGATACCCTGTTCTATGAAATGCGCCGTCGGATTAAGGACGTTTTCTTTTTCGAGCGTTGAAGCGATTTTGCCGATGCCAACTCCCTGTAAGCATAAATCGAAGATGCGTTTCACAACCTCTGCGGCTTTCTCGTCAACAATCCACTTGTTCTTTTCATCGGGAGCTCGCATATATCCGTAGGGTATGGATGAGGCAATGCGCTTACCTTCGTTGGCTTTCACCTTCCAGACCTCGTGAATTTTCTTGCTGGTCTGCGCGGCGTGCCATTCGTTGAAGATGTTGTAAAAGGGCATCATTTCCGTTCCCGTCCCTTCAATGGTATCGACATTCTCCTGAATAGCGATAAACCGAACACCCATTGACGGATACTTCACTTCAAGATAGTTACCTGCTTCAATATAGTTGCGGGCGAAGCGGCTCAAATCCTTGACGATGATAGTATCAATCTCGCCGCGCTCGACCATCGCTTCCATACGCTGAAAGTCAGGACGGTTGAAGTCTGTACCTGAATAGCCGTCGTCGGCGAAGAACATGTAGTTTCTTATGCCTTTGGAATCGGCGTATTCACGCAGGATTTTTCTTTGGTTACTGATGGAATTACTCTCCATATCTATTCCGTCATCAACTGAGAGGCGGCAATAGAGAGCGGTTATCTTATTTGTATTCTCGGTTTTGACCTTCATATTAACTCCTTTCCGTGTACCGAGAGTAGCATAATCGGATTATACTACCCTCGGCGCACTTTTTACAATTATGCGGATTTTGTCGAAAGAATCAGTTTTTTGAACTGATTGAGCAGGGTTTCCTTTCCTTCAAGCGAGAAATCCGCGCTGACATCATAGACGGTATTTCTATCTTTAATCGAAAACGTGATGATGCTTGGAACCGTATTGACGGGATAGCCGTACTCTGTGGGAGCTACGCTCTCGGCAAGGTTGATCGGCTTTGTTTCATCAATTCTGCCTGTGCCCGTGATAAAAATATCGGAGGGATCAAAGCGCAGTATCTTCTTTTCCATAAAATCACCTCTCCCTGTCACGCTGTCGCTTGAGATAGCGCTGATAATGTTCAACAGCCTTGACGATAAAATCTTCGGTCTGTTTTTCGTTGTAATTTTTCGGGACAAAGTCTCGCACACGCTCAGCCGATATTTTCAGTACCTCTCGCTGGTTGGGCTTCTCCGCAGACATCAACGAATCAATATACTGAAATGAGATAGTGCCCTCTCGCATAGCCTTGTGCATATGAAAAGCTTGTGAGTAAGAGGGCGTACAATCCTCACGCTCAATAACATCAAGAACATAGAATTGCATGTTAACGCTTAAATAAGAAAGCTCTACTCCAACGGAAAATGCCATTTTGCCCTCGTCCATTAGTTCAAGAAGTTCGGGGATAAGATTAGTCAGACGGATATAGCGCTGAATTTGGTTGCGGCTTTCACCGGCTTCAATCGCTATAATTTTGTCTGTCCTTAACTTTGTCTCAACTTGGGACGAAGTTAAATCTGTACGATTCCCTTGACGCTTCAGCGCGTCATATTTCATTTTGTAAGCATAAGCTTTCTCCGATGGTAAGATATGCTCTCGATGGAGATTGCTGTCCACGAGCATTATCGCCGCTTCATCACGACTGACGGGACGAATAAAGGCAGGAACTTCGGAAAGCCCTGCTTTCTGCGCCGCTCGGAAGCGGCGGTGTCCAGATATGATTTCATACTCGTCTGTAGTCCCTTCCAGCGGGCGAACGATCAGCGGCGACATAACGCCCTGCTCCTGAACGCTCTCAATTAAGCTGTTCATCTCGTCGTTGTCAAGCACTTGATAAGGGTGGTTTTTGAATTCGTGTAATTTATTGATTGATATATTTGTCATCTTTCGTAACTCCTTTGCTTAGATTTAATTTGTTGATAATATTTGTACTTGTATCTGCCTTGCTCCAACTGCTTTTCCTGTTGTATTAAAGCGCGGAGTCGAGGCGCTTTGTTTTCAATACGCTCGCAGATTTTGAGCTGCTTGCGCAAGGGCGTTAGCTTTTTGGTGATTTCTCTGCATTTTTCTTTCAAAGAATAATCTTCTTCGGGCGTTTTCGCTCTGCGGATTTGATTGCGGATATGCTGTCGCTCTGCTTCAAAGCTCGCAATCTTCCCGACGATTTCTGCCCTGCACTCAACAAAATCCTGCGCACAGTTAATGAATTGGTCGCAAAGGAAGTGATACTCCTCTAAGGTTCGGTCAAGGTTGATGATTTCCGCTCGTAAATCGGGCGAAAGCGGACGGTAATCAGCCTTCTGAATATTTGAGCCTGTGCAGATTTTGGCGATGGTAATAATCAACTCAAACAGCGAGGTAATAAGGTCGGGCGTGTGCTCTTTTTCATAGTTTCGTATTACCAGAATCAGCGGTGTTCTGCGCACCACAGGTCTCGGCGTGTAGAAATCCATAAAGTATCTGTCCTCGTGCTGAGTACGAAGTCGGGTTAAAATAGCTTGCCTCGAATAATCCTTTCCGAGGCTGCTTATCCTAACTGGCTTCTGCCAATCGGGAGCGACTACGGATGGATGCTCGTATTTGAAATTTCGGACAAACTGATAGCCCAGCGAGCGCAGATAAATCTCAAAATCAACGGGTGAGATTGTATGAGCGAGCGCCTCGTCGACATCCTTACGAAGCATATCCTTGTGGGGCAGCTGTCCGCTCTTGCGTATCCAATAGGCTTTGTCGCCGCCGTAAAAGGGTGCGTTTTCAAGAACAGATTTGCCGTATTCTCGGCAGACCTCGTCCGATACCCGGCGCAGCTTCATATGGTCGCCTATCTTGTTGCGGTATTTCTTACCGTCCTTGAAGGAAAGAGAATTCAGGATAAAATGATTGTGTAGGTTTTGTGTATTTAGATGTGTAGTGACTACTACCTGAAATCTGTCGCCCCACATTCTCCGGGCGGTTTCCACGCCGATACGGTGCGCTTCTTCGGGAGTGACCTCGCCTGCCTGAAAGCTCTGATAGCCGTGATAAGCGATTACCTTGCCGCGTTCACCATAGCGCTTTTTGACGGCGCACATTTCTTCATACGCTCTGCTTTTTGAACAGTTGATTCCAGACACAAACATTTGCTCGTCGGTTTTATAGCTGTTTTCGACATATCTCAGGGCGTTTTGTAAGTCCTCGTCAAGATATTGTTTTGCTGTGGTTTTATCGGGATTCTCCGCATAATTCAGTACATCCTTTAGCCGTCCTCTGACGGGCCAGAATCCTGTGGTAGCCACGTCGCATCACACTCCGCTCATATCAATTACCGATGAATCGGTAATTGGATTATCGCTCCGTGGATGCTCCTTTTCCCCACGAAGCAGGCTCCGTGGGGTCCCCGATATTATATCCTCCTTCTCAGGTCGGATAAGCAGTTTTTCAATTTCAGCGAGTAAAGACAAGGCTTTTTGATTAACCTCAGTTGAGAATGGTTGCTCGCATAATCGGTCTATTTCCTCGCAGAAATGAAAAAAGGCATCAGGCGGCACCGCTTTCGGTGCGTAGCCTAATGCCCTTTGACGAATATACTCTCCCTGCTTTAGCCCACAGAGGTCGGCGTTTTTGCTTATACGCCGCTTTTCCCTGTCGGTTACGGTGAAGTATATTCCGTTTTGTTTTTGCTTCATTTTAATTTCCTCCTAACGTAAAAAGCCGACAGGCTGTTAACCCATCGGCTCTGATAAAAATATTCTGTTATCGTTCCATATCCCTGTTTTTTCCTTTGGGAAGAACATCTTTGATATACGATTTAACGGTGCGGTACACTTTATCAAACGGCGGTTTGTTTACGCCTCCTGCAAAACGGAACTTTTCATAGGAATGCTTTAAATCCTCTGTTCTATGAAGAAAACCGTTAAAGTTTTCAAGCTTTCTTCCGCTGTCATTCAAGGCTTGTTGAACGGCACGATGATCGAAACGGAAAACGGTCGAAAGATAATATAGATCGACAACATCCTTAATCCTACGAAACACCTTGTCAGTAGAAACAACGGATATTTTATCTGCTATCATCTGGACGGGAGATACGCCGCAAAAACGGATTCCCTCAATCTCATAGATTTTCGTCGGTGGGATAGGTCTGTTTACATCAATATCCATTGTAAACAGAATTTCATCAGTAGCGTTATCTGTAAGATTGAAGCCCGCAGAACGTCCCTCACCGTACTTTCTGTAGTTACTCACCGTCAAATCGATCCCGCTTTTGTTGATCGCCTTTTGTAATGATTCAACCATTTGATCGTTTGAAGGCGGTGTATCTGAATTCCAGTTGCCGTCGATATCGACGGTATGACGTGTTTCATCAGGATATCCCGCTTCCATCAGGCAGGCTTTCAAAACCATTGAGCCTTTGAAATTTATGGGGATCCCGCTTTCGTATATCGCTTTCATTACTTCGTACATTATTTTTTCTTCTGCTGTAATATTCATAGAATGCTCCTAATCATTGTAGTAGTCGATTGCTTCACGCGCCAGCGTTTCAAATCGTTCCTGATACTCAGGAGCAACAGAAAGACCGTCGAAGCTCTCGTTGTTTGAATAATAGTATCGGCTGACCGCTTCGGTAATACCTTGCATATCCAGAATATCCTCGTTTGCAAGAGCATCGGATAGAGTGCGGTTGAGATCGGTAAACCTTAATCCATTCTTTTCCTTTACGCTGTATGGACTGATTTTGTTTCCGAGAACGACAACGCCGTTGAAGCGTGTGACCGAGTCAGCTCCGTAAACCCATACGATATACTCGTCAGATCGTCCGCCGAAGCTTCCTTGACACATTAATGCTTCATCCAACGCAAACACAACATTTTCTCCTATGCGCTCACGAACTGCCTTTAACCAAGAGAGTGAACCAATAAAGTCGCTTCTCTTTGGAAGATTGCTCTTTCGAGAATCGTACTTTGGTAATATTGCCGTCTTTCGATTGACCAAATCCTCTCGTATGCGGCTTTCCAATAGATTCATTATATATTCAGGTGGCTTACGCAATCCTGTTTCCCAGTTTTGAACGGTACGAAACGGAATATGATACCGAGCGGCAAATTCACTTTGCGTATCGCCGAGCTGCGTCCTCATTTCACGAATATTCATAGTTTTCACCTCGTTTATATAATACACCCAATGAGTGTATTAGTCAATAGTGAATACACATTTTTTTGGATAAGGGGTCTTAGGGAACTCCCTAAAAGTCAGCCGTTTTTCTCGGCTGTTCGGCAAAATATATAATTTTGCCCTGCTTGCTACAGTATAAGACAAACCCGCTCTGCGGTAATTCAGGACGGATTCTGTTTGCCTTATACTGCTGATTTATACTTATCTTATGAATATACTGATATGACGGCGTTTTGCCGTCAAACTTAATATCGGTCTTGAAATTTGCCGTCATTGTGCCGTCAATCAAACAACTTTAAGTCATCCAAAATATCCTGTTCCGCTTCTTCCTGCTGTTCGGTGATTAGAATCGGAACATTTGATATAGGCTGCGGGGTAAAGTTCGCTTCTGCAAAGCAAGCCCGCATTTCCTCACGGATAATACTTCGGATATCCTCCTCGTGTTGCTCACGGGTAATTGATTGTAAATCCACATACTCCGCAAGCGCATCTATCATAAACTGATTTCGAGAATGATACTTCTTTACGTCGAGGGTTTGCAGATATTCTGCAAGCGCACGTTCACGAGCGTCGGTTAAATCAAAGCGTACCGTCATTTTGTACTCATCTTTCATTTTTCGCCTCGGCTCTCAGATATACATCGGCAAGGTATTCGTAGCCTTTAGCAGCGGCGCAAATATCGTCAATGAATTTTACACGATTAAAGCTACCCTGATAGAAATTCTTAATCAGGCAACCGCCGCCACCGCAGACGTAGAGATTCATCGTCTTTTTATCGTATCTGTGTTCACGCAAACGGCGGAAGATTTCTGCGACATATTCCTCAGCGATAGCGGTAATAATCTCCAAGTCGGAATCAGGGATATCTGCCGTGCCTGTTCTTAAAACTTCATCAATAATAAAGTCGTTCAGTTCTCGGCGCGTCTTTCGCATAAAGCCTTCACGAATTGCGAGAGTGCATTGATAAGTGCCGAATTTCTCTGTAAACATTATACCGCTCTGCGGTCTGCCGTTGACGAGATAGAGCGTATTCATCGTGCCGTTGCCGATATCGGCAACCATACCCAAGCCTTTCAGTGTTGATTTAATCGGCACAACCGCCGAATAGCCCTGCGGATAGATTTTTACATCGCAGATTCGGATATGATAATCTACATTCCGAAAAGAAAACTCCACTTCTTTATTCTTTGACAGATATGCAGCAAAATCCGCTTTTTGTCCGCTTGTCCAAGTCAGCGGAAGTCCTGCGGCGATAATCACATCCGCTTCGGTCAGGTTGGAATCCGAAAGTTCGGTTGCAATAGCGGCAAGAGTAAGGACATAGTAATCCTCGTCATTCTGTTTTTCAGCCAGAAACTCCTTGTGACCTTCGCCGATTAGATAATACTTGCCGTCGTAGACAAGCATATCCTTTGTAAACAGCGGCTCACTGTCGTGGGCGGTAATGCCCGTCGGAAAACAATGTTTAGCGGTTTTGATGTTGCCGTAACCGTGGTCGATACCGATAATGATTTTGTCTTTAAAACTTTTCATAAAAAAATTACTCCTTTACTTTTGATTGTTTTTGATGATGTTTTCGTATAGCTCCTTATCAGCAGGCAGTACATGCTTTTCCAGATAATTGCAGTAGAGCCACCTAATCGAGAGAAGTTGTATGCAAGGGTGACTGTCGCCGTCATCAAGCAGCAGACAGTTTCCGTTTACATAGTTGGCGCAGGTCGTTCTAACCGTTTTATTAACCTGCTTTGCCAAACGCGGTGTGAGCTTCAAGGGCATATAATCGCCTCCTTTTCATAAGATATACCGCTCATTACACAAAAAGTGTGGGAGCAGTATTCATAGATTGAAAAGTGCTTGTAAATACTCCTTGATTATGGTATAATCCATTCCGAAAGGAGCCGCTCCTATGACAAAATACAAAATCCATGTATTATCTGCACGCGCCATTATGCGTAACGCTGAAAAGAACGCAAGCGGATACTATACCTATTACCTAAATGAAGAAGCAACTAAAAAATGTATCATACCCTCAGCACCCGAAACACAAGATGACTGCGCCTTGTTTCATCAGATATTAAAGGTTGTTGACCGTGATGAAAAATTAGCCGGGGATAAGGTCATATCCGACATCTTGGTATATATTGATTTCTCCCGCGTATTTGACCGTAAGCCAACGCAGAAGAAATATATTGACTGGCAGAAGCAAGCCGAGGATATGTTTCGTCCAAGGGGAATCACCTTAGATTTAGGATATGGAGAATTTGGCTATGTGGCGTTTGAGCGTTCTGCGAGTATGAGCCGAAACGCACGCCTATCATTTATCCGTTCCGATTTTTATGAGCCTGTCCGCAAACGGATTATGCTGGATATGACTATAGGTAAGTGTCAACTATCCAAGCTGTACGCATATAACGGGCTGATGCTCACAGACGGTGTTCGTGTTGAGGATATGTCTATCTGGAGCAACGAGCGGATTGTCGTTGTAGACAATCCTGTTTCAACCGTTCACAGCGTACCTGTTATCACCGTAGAAGATGATGGAACGGACAACGCCGTCCGCAAATACAGCCGCATAGAAAAAATAACCGATGTAGATGTAACCGAGTTTGACGGTGAGGGCTTGATTTCAAATGAATATGCTAAGTATATAGATGAAGTGCATTTCAAGAATGAGGGACATACCTCTTTTCAAATTCGTATGCCGTATATCAAGGGTGTTTTGCACGAGGTTGATTTCAGGAACTTTCTCGCAGAACTCGGCATCTATGAGATAAAGGATATTTGGGGTGAAAAGCACCCTATCAAGGAAGTTGATATTATTCTGACTAAAAGTATGTTCAAAGGATTTGGTTGGATGACAGAGAACGGTTTAACTTGGTCGGAATACCTTATGAGATGTAAAAAGTATGATCACGCGCTGTATATCTCCGAGGTCAGTCAGATAGAGCAGGAAAAATATACTGAGATGAATTATCAGTTTCTTGTAACCGCTTCAATCAAAGCCGAGGAATTCCGCCCTTCGGATTTGCCTCTCGGATGGGTAGACAGTCCCGCCAAAGACACTCGGGCTTGGATTACAAAAACAATGGAGCAGCGCTATTACGATTTTGTTGCCGACGAGGATTTTAGGTTGGTTTATTGTATGAGCCACAATCTCAAATGGGCTGAGATTCTAAAGAAGAATCCGAAGTTTATCAACGAGCCGTATTTTACAAAACAGCTTGATGTGCAGGCAAAGCAGATACTGAAAAAATATGCCTTCGGCACTTTGCTAATAGCGGGTGATAACCGTTATCTGTCGGGAGATTTGATTAAATTCATAAAACACCTTATCAAGTTGTCTAATGAAGATAATGTCAGGTCTATTACGGAGCTTGAATATGAACGTTTACGCTATGGGGAATTCTACGCTCCCTGCGCAGGATATGCGAACAATGATAAATACGTCCTTCTGCGTAATCCTCATATAGCTCGTAACGAAGAAGCGATTGCAAAGCCTCCCGAAGAAATCGGCTATTACCGAGAAAAGTATTTGTCACACCTAAATTATGTAATTATGGTAGATTCTGAAACATTAATTCCCGAACGGCTCGGCGGAGCCGACTTTGACGGCGATATGATTAAGACGATTGCCGATCCGCTGATGAATAATTGTGTAGCGAGGAATTACAACAATCCGCTGGCTTATGATTTTCATTCCGAAATGCTCCCTGTGCTGAAAATCCCTTCAGCGCCTCCGATGATCCGTGACGCTAACGACTGGCACGCTCGTTTTGAAGCTGTCAGGGATACCTTCAATAATAAGGTCGGTCAAATCTGCAACGCTGCCTTTGACAGAAGTATCGTAGCGTACAATGAGAATACTGCCGCCGAAGAACAGCTACAAATGCGTGAGGAAACAGAAACGCTCGAAATCCTGACGGGCTTAGAGATAGATTCGGCTAAAAGCGGTGTAAAGCCTGATTTATCGGAATACCTTAATCGAAAAATCGTCAGCCGCAGCAGCTTTCTGAAATACAAGAACATTGTCAACAGCGACGTGGACAGACAATGGTATGAGCCTACATTGAAGCAAAAGCTGGATAAATACTTTGCTTCAATAGATTGGGACAGTATAAGCGCTAATGTGGAAAAGCTGCCGTACTTTGCGCGTATGCTGGAGTTGAACACGCCGAAGCTGCAACCGAAGCCCGCTACGGACGAGGAGCTGTTCAAATTCGCAAGGAAAAAGAATTGGAAGAAAAAGCTCAATCCGCTTCATCTTGAATTTATGAAAGCCGTGATTACAGACTACGAAGAAGCACTGCAGCGTATTCAAATCAGCAGAATACAGCCGAAGGAAATGCAGCGCAAAAGCGATATTGAACGGATATTATTTGCTCGCGGTCAGGAGAACCAATATACCGCCGATGAGCTTTACGGTATATTTGATGGATATGATGCGGATAAGATAGCCGCTATTCGCCGTGATTTGAATGAAAAGCAATGGCATTTGATGAAATACGAGGACAGAATCAATTTTATTATGGATGTTATTCCGTTTTACAAGTACGATTACACGGAGTTCTTTGCTGATTTCCGCTTCAACGGCTATCGCATTCTCGGTGACATAATCTGTGATTATGATGATAAAAATCGGTTTGATATGCAAAAGAAAAACGCTGTCAGCAGAAAATCTGACAGCGAATTGATGCATAATATTATGAGTAGATATACGAGTAATCCCGGTATGGATTATGAAAAGATTGTAAAATCGGAAGTAATTGCATATATGCGCGGCAAAATCGAAGGAGATGACGCGCTGAAATGCGCGGTTGCTCTCGGCAAGCGACATTTTGCTATACATACCTTATTTACCTACCTCAAAGATTATATTGTAAAGGGATAACACTATGCTGAATGAAATAAAAGAATTTGAAGCCTACACAGGAAAAATCACATACAAAGCGGACAATAAATTCGATACTTCCTATCTCGGCAGATTCACCTATGATATGCTTCTGAAATTCAACGGACTGACAAGGGTGCTGACGATAATTGCGCGCGGATATATGTATCAAAACGGCAATGCAGATATTGACCATGCACGTAAAGCTCTTTGCGCTTGGTGCAGTGTTCCGACAAGAAAAACTGCCCATCCTAAAAAGACCGGGCAGAGTGAAACTGATTATAGAGTTTTGCACGTTGATTTTCCTGAATTGGTTGATGATAAGGGCGCGGGATGGTTTTATCGACACGTCCGTAATGTAGAGAAATTTGTATTAAAGAATCCAGATAAAGTATCCAAAGCCGCCGTTCAAAGTTGCGAAGCACTCAAAAAGAGTTTTCAAACCGAGTGGCGCAAAAAGATTATGCAGTATCAGGTGCCGCTGTTTTCTGTTAATACAAAAGGAGCTTGGATTGTCCGATTTGATGATATTCTTGCCGACGCTCTGGAACAGGGCGAATTGAAAAACAAGGACTATGAGCTTTCACAGGAAATGACGGATATGCTTTCACAAGCAACACCAAAGGGCGTATCCGATACCGTCCTGCCAACTTTATTAAAATACTACTTCGCTAATAAGCAAGAAGATTCCGATTGGGTTGTCCTGCCTGTTACAAACTTTGACGCATATTTCGGCACTACCGCTTTCGGACGTAAGTGGTTGAAGCTACTTACCGAAAACATAATAGAGCGTTCGGAAACAAGCTATGGGGTAAGCAGATACAGAGTGCTGATCTAATTTATATTTTGATAATATATTTATTTTTACGCTCTGCATACTTCAACGCATCATATGCCCCTCCGTAGTTGCGCATCGTGTAAACCAAAACAATATCGCTGTTGTCTATCATCCAGCGGTTGCGAGCTTTTATAGCGGCTTTGTAATGAACCCCGATAAGTTCAGGCGGGATGATTACGTCATCATACATTGTGTTGTAGTAATCCCTGTCGATGTTTATATCATTTGTAAAATAAGGCTTAACGCAA
This sequence comes from uncultured Ruminococcus sp., assembly GCA_964588105.1. Lineage (GTDB taxonomy): Bacteria > Bacillota > Clostridia > Oscillospirales > Acutalibacteraceae > Ruminococcoides. The sequence continues at coordinate 31,759 of CAZPOG010000006.1, forward strand.
ATCAGCCTGATATGTGGGCGGGATTTCTTTGCCTTGCGGACGACGGAGGAGAACAGGCTGTCAAATTCACCCATCGCTCCAGTGTAGAATATCTCACAGCCTTGTTGTATAGCTGATTCTATTGCTTGATCAAGTTTATCACTTATATTTTCAAACACATTTCTGTGTCCAAAACCACAACACGCTTTCTTCATAACCGCCTCGTTAGATATATATTAGATATATTATGCGTCTATATCAAACATCATAACATATAATAGGCATAAAATAAAGTCATAATAAATATGAAACGAGGTTTATTTATGGCTGTTAAGAGTTTATCTATACGAATTGATGAAGAAATGCTCAACAAATTACACGTTGTCGCTGATTATGAAGGTCGCTCGGCAAATAGTCAGATATTGATTCTGATTCGTGACGCAATCGAGAAGTATGAAGAAAAGCACGGGAAGATTGAAATATAATAGAAAGCACTTGGTTGTTTATTTTAACAATTGAGTGCTTATTTAATGTGAGTATAATAGTTTTTTGGGTGGTGTGAATTATATGTACAGTAGCATTAAGGGCTAATAGCCTTGGTTTTATTGATTTTTTCTTATATTAAGTTTATAATTAAGTTATGTTTTTATGTAAGAGGTAAACTGTATGAAGAAAAAGTCGACAAAAGAACTGTTAGCGGAGTCTTTTTTAGAGCTGGCAGAGAAGAAGCCTATCAATAAAATAACCATTGCGAATATTGTAGAGAACTGCGAGGTAACTCAGCCTACATTTTACCGATATTTTAAAGACAAGTACGATATGATCGCGTGGATCTACGCACGTCTTGCGGGTCAATTCATTTCAAAGATTGGTCTGAACGGATATGTATGGAAGGATACGATTTTGGACGGTATGAGGTTTTACGCTGAAAACCGTGAGTTTATGGTGAACGCCTTAAAGCACACCGGCGGGCGAGATTCGTTTATGTTTCAGATGTCCGAAATGAATATTGAGTTCATCAAAAACGAGATAAAGAAAAAGCTCGGAATAGAAAAGTGTCCCGAGGATTTGGTCGCCGTCACAAAGATTTTTTGCTATGGCACTAATCAGTACCTCTATGAATGGCTCACAGAGAAATCGGATGTGTCTTTTGAACAGGCGGCGCAGTTTATGGAGAAGAGTATGCCCGATGTTTTGAGACCGTTTTTGTGTGAGTAAAAAAGCAGCGTGACGCTGCACCCAAGCCCGCCTTTGGAAATGTTTTTTGTTCGGAATGGTTCATCAACGGCGGGGTTAAAATGACGCAATTTCTTACAAAGTAAAAACTTTATAATTTAGCAAAATTATAAAGTTATGATATAAAAATCATAAATTGTAACGTGACTTAAGGCGGATTTTCGGTTAATATATAGTTGTGCACAACAAGAGAAAGCACAGCAATAATCTACTAAAATAAATCAGGAGGTTTTTATTATGACATTTGATGAAAAGATTAAGATGCTTAACGATTACGCAATGGCTTGGTATTCCAGCTCACAGGCGGACTATATTCACGAGGCAACCTTCCGTGCGCAGGGCTTTGGAAAGTTCGCGGATTTATGCAAAGAAGAAGCGGAAGAGGAGCTTGAGGAAGCCAGAAAATGCACGGAAAGAGTCGTTGCCCTCGGCGGCAAGCCTGTGTTTGGATGCTTTGAACAGCCGATTTTTAGTGAAATTAAGGATCTCCTGAAGGACTGGGACGACGGCTTTAAGGAGCAGCAGGGCGTTGAAGAGCTCGAAAAGATTGCTGCTTCCCTCACAGATGACTCCATCACCAGAAAGCTGGTAGAAAGCTTTGTTGAGTGTGAGTCAGAGCATAGGGCTTGGGTGGCAAAACATCTGGGCATTATCGAAAGAATCGGCTACGAAAACTATTTGATTGAGCAGCTCGGCTGATATGAGGGAGGAACAGGCATGAGTGGTCTTGAAAAAGTATATCAATTTTTAGACGAGGTTCATACCTACTATCTCGCTACTGTTGAGGGCGACCAGCCGAGAGTAAGGGCGTTTGGCACAGCTCTCCTGTATGATGGAAAACTCTATATCCAGACAGGTAAGGTAAAGCCCGTCTCCAAACAGATCGCCGCGAATCCAAAGGTGGAGATCTGTGCTTTCAAGGGCGGCAAGTGGCTGCGTATCGCAGGCGAGCTTGTTAACGACGATAACCGTGACGTCAAGGTCGCCATGCTCGATAAAATGCCGTCATTAAAGCCGATGTACAGCGCTGACGATGATAATATGCAGATGCTGTATTTCAAGAACGCGACAGCTACCTTCAGCTCGTTTACCGAAGAGCCTGAAGTAATTGAGTTTTAAGGAGAATACCATGAACGAAAGAGAAGTTATTTTAGAAGCGATGAAAAAAGCAGGCGAGCCCCTGAACGCAGGCAAGGTCGCGGAGCTGACAGGTCTTGACCGTAAGGTTGTAGACAAGGCTTTCGCTGCTATGAAGAAGGACGGCACCATTGTGTCTCCCATAAGATGCAAGTGGGAACCTGCTGAGAAATAAGTGTTTAAGTAAGGCTGCCGATTTTTCGACAGCCTTACTTTATACGAAAAGGAACACGTAATGAATATAGAAGTATTACAAGGAATTCTTATTCCTTTCATTGGAACAAGCTTAGGAGCCGCGATGGTATTCTTCCTTCGCAAGCAAATATCTGAAAGCTTGCAAAAGGTTTTGACAGGTTTTGCGGCGGGCGTTATGGTAGCCGCTTCTTTCTGGAGCTTGCTTCAGCCGGCTCTTGACAGTTCCGAGGGGATGGGTAAGCTTTCATTTATTCCTGCCGCAGTCGGTTTCATCATCGGTATTGGATTCTTATTGTTGTTGGATATAGTAACTCCGCATATGCATATGGATAAACAAGTCGAGGGACCGAAAAGCGGGCTGAAAAGAACAACAAAACTGATTCTTGCCGTAACATTACACAATATACCCGAAGGTATGGCTGTCGGCGTGGTGTATGCAGGATGGATTTCGGGAAAAAGCGACATCAGCGCTGCGGCGGCTTTAGCGCTCGCGCTCGGAATCGCTATTCAGAATTTCCCCGAAGGCGCTATTGTATCTATGCCGCTGAGAGCGGAAGGAATGTCGAAGGCTAAGACATTTTGGTACGGCGTATTGTCGGGCATCGTTGAGCCTATTGCCGCGGCGCTGACAATCATTGCGGCGAGCGCCGTTGTACCTGTCTTGCCGTATCTGCTGTCTTTTGCGGCGGGCGCTATGATGTACGTTGTAGTCGAAGAATTGATCCCCGAAATGTCCGAGGGAAAACATTCAAATATCGGCACGATTGCCTTTGCTATAGGCTTTGTACTGATGATGATATTAGATGTTGCTCTCGGTTGATCGAGTAACCGGGAGATAAAAGTATGAAAAGGAGTAACATTATGTATGATGTGATTTTTATAGGAAGCGGTCACGCCGCATGGCACGCTGTTGTAACGATGGCGCTTGCGGGAAAGAAAGTGGCGGTAGTTGAAAAGGATTTACCGGGTGGAGCTTGCCCGAATTACGGCTGTGACGCGAAAATTCTTCTTGACGGTCCGTTTGAGTATCTGGAAGGCTTGGAGAGATATAAGGGCTTGTGTATTGACCAAACCGGCAGTATCGACTGGAAAAAGCTGATGAACTATAAAAAAGAGGTGATCGGCGTATTTCCGAATGCGCTTATTGCTGCGTCCGCGCAAATGGGCATTACCTTTATCAAGGCAAGCGGTAAAATCCTTGACGCCCACACCGTTCAGGCAGGAGAGCAGACAATCGAGGGAAAAGCAATCGTTATCGCAACCGGTCAGAGAGACGCGCAGCTTGGTATTTCGGGAAGCGAATATGTTCGCAACAGCCGTGATTTTTTGTCCATAGAGGAGTTGCCCGAGCATCTTATTTGTATCGGAGCGGGCGTTATCTCAATGGAATTTGCTTCAATGGCGCTGACAGTCGGCAAGAAAGTGACCTTCATTGAGTTTGCATCCCGTGCGCTTTCGGCATACCCTGAAAAATATGTTGCAAAGCTCGTTGCAAAAATGAAAGAACAGGGTGCAGAATTCTATTTTAACGAAGCGGTTACAGCTGTGGAAAAGACAGATAATTGCTATAAGGTCGTAACAAAGTCAGGACTTACCGTCTGTGGAGATTATGTACTCGGAGCGACAGGACGTGTCGCAAATTACGAAAATCTCGGTTTGGAAGAAATGGGGATTCAGGCAAGCCGCAGAGGAATCGCAGTAGACGACCATCTGCGCACGAGCGTTCCGAGCATCTATGCAAGCGGAGACGTTATTGATAAATCCATCCCGAGATTAACTCCGACAGCAGAATTTGAGTCAAACTATCTTGCGTCGCTTTTGCTCGGGGAAACTGACGCTCCGATTTGCTACCCGAATATTCCTAATCTGGTGTTTACGCTACCGCGCATTGCTCAGGTCGGCATAAGCGTAGCAGAGGCTGAAAAGGATAATGATAAGTATCGCATTGTAGACGTTCCTTACGGAGTACAGAACGAGTGGATTGATAACAGGGAAACGGATATTGAGCTGACCTATATCTTCGATAAAGATAATTACCTTGTCGGCGCGGCAATCTACGGCAGCGAGGCAGGCACTTGGATCGATTTTCTCACACTGATCATCAACAAGAAGATTACCGCTGCGGATTTGAAGTCAATGATTTTCGCGTTCCCGACGCATACCTATATGCTGGTGAATTCGTTATTCCCGCATCTGAAAAAGTGATATATGATGAATACAATAACACGAAACATCAATAACGTTCCACGTCTTGAGGAGCAATTCTGTTTTCCTCTGTATGCGTGTGCAAAAGAGGTAGTTCGGCAGTATAGAAAGCCGCTTGAAAAACTCGGTTTGACCTATACGCAGTACATCGTGATGATGGTGCTGTGGGAGCACGGCGGTATGACAGAGGGCGAGCTCGGCAAGAAGGTACACCTTGATTCGGGAACCCTCGCGCCGCTGTTGAAGCGACTCGAAAATCAAGGGCTTATCAACCGTATCCGCCCTGATAATAATGAGCGAAAGCTCTTTCTATCTCTCACTAAGCAAGGCGAAGAACTGAGGAACAAAGCTGTTAATGTTCCTCGTGAGATGGACGGTTGCATTCCGCTTACGCACGAGGAATTGACTATATTAAAAAATTTACTTGATAAGGCTCTCGTAAGTATGGATATAAAAGCGAAGGAGAAAAAATATGATTTATGATTATAAGGTAACAACAGGAGGGGGCGAGGAGCTCAGCCTTTCTGAGTATAAAGGTAAAGTGATTCTTATTGTCAACACCGCGACAGGCTGTGGTTTTACACCGCAATACGCGCCGATTGAACAGCTTTACAAGGACTATCATGAGCAGGGATTGGAGATTCTCGATATTCCCTGCAATCAATTCGGCGGTCAGGCTCCGGGCAGTGACGCGGAGATTCACGAGTTCTGCACTCTGCACTACAACACAACCTTTCCGCAGATGAAAAAAGCGGATGTTAACGGCGAAAACGAGTTGCCGCTTTACACATATCTGAAATCTCAGAAGGGGTTTGAGGGCTTCGGCGAGCACAAGCTGTCCTCGTTGCTTGCGGATATGCTCTCGAAAGCCGATCCCGAATGGGATAAAAAGCCCGATATCAAGTGGAATTTCACAAAATTTGTCGTTGACCGTGAAGGCAGTGTTGCCGCTCGTTTTGAGCCAACGGCAGATATGGCGGAAGTGGAAGCTTGTATAAAAGCGTTGCTGTAACGGAGTGAGGGGCTTAGTGCGACAGCCCCTTATTTGAAATAAAGAGGTAAATTCTATGACAATTTGTTATTTCAGCGCCACGGGCAACTGCCTGTATGTTGCGAAAAGTATCGGCGGTACGCTGCTTTCGATTCCTCAGCTGATGAAGCAGAACGATATTGAAA